>JBCCTX010000170.1:0-16340 GCA_039197765.1 Bacteroidota bacterium | reverse complement strand
ATATAGATACGGTCTGCCCTACGGGCAATTCCCACCTCATGGGTGAGCATCAAGATCCCGATTTCTTTTTTCAAACCATGAATCAGGTTCAGGACAAAGTTTCGCAACTTTCTATCCATGGCAACTGTAGCTTCGTCGAGCAGTAAAAATTGAGGTTTTCGGTAGAGGGCCCGAGCTAACGCCAACAATTGCTTTTGTCCTCCTGAAAGGTTAATTCCCCCCTCCCCCACCACTGTTGCAATTCCTTGTGGCAACTGAGCAAAGTAGGGTGCAAAACCATAGGCATCCAGTTTCAATAAGCCAGGCAGTTGAGAGATCTGCTGGGGGTCTTCTGGAATGTCCCCCAAAAGAATGTTGTCCAGTACGGTTCCATTGAAAATTTTGATATCCTGGGAGACTACGCCTAAGGAATTTCTGTAGTTAGCAAGTGAGTAGGTGTCTAAGGGATGCTCATTGACCCATATACACCCCTCTTCAGGGCTATAAAAGCCCTGTAAGATCTGTAGGAGGGTACTTTTGCCAGATCCACTTTCTCCTACTAAGGATATCCACTCGCCTTTCTGAACTTCTAAAGTTACCTCCTCCAGCAGACGTGCTCTTCCTGGAAAGCGGAAAGACAAATTATCAACCTTAAGGAAATGTATAACGAGATTCTCCTGCGCATCCTGGCGCACAGATGCTTCAGGTTCTAAGGATGCGAATTCATACATTCGATCAAAGGCTACCTTAGCTTCCTGAATCTGAATATAGGTAAGCGCTAATTTGCCTGCAGCCCCCATCAACATCCCAGTCAGTTGCATGATGGCAATCAGGGCGCCAGATGTAAGCGTCCCATCCAAGACCAGTGCTCCACTCCACATCAAAATCCCAATCAATAAGAGCGTTCCCGCTATTTCAGCTAGGAGTGAAAAGCGAATCTGAACCTTTCCAAGTTCAAAGATACTCCCTTGGAAAAAAGTATAGACCTTTTGTGTAAGAGAGGCAAACTGTGCTTCTCTGTTATAGACTTTGATATCCCCGATCCCTTGAATAGAATCTACATAATGGCTTTCATTCTGGGCGTGAGCGGCCATCACCTTTTTCTGCCCTGAGACAATGGGGGGATGGAAACGCCAGGTCAGGCCAAAATATAAGGGCAAGGCCAACAAGGCCATCAGGCCCAAATATACAGAATAGGTCATGATAGCAATTGTTGCAACCAGGATCATCAATATGTCGATCATGACATTGGCCGCCAAATGCGATAGCGTTCGCTGGATACGAGCGGTATCATTCATCCGAGCGATGAGGTCTCCTGTCTTTCGATTGTCGAAAAAAGCCTTGGGTAGATACAGCAAAGCCCCATAGAATTTGTTGATGATGCGGATATTAAAATCGCGGCTTTGACGGATGAGGAAAGTTTGACGGACAAAGCCTAGGAGACCCTTGGCCAACAACAGGAATGCCAATATTCCTATTCCTGCAAACAATCTCAATTTATCCCCTGCAGGTAGGATTTCATCGAGTAGACGCTGGGAAAATATCGACATAGAAAGCCCCAATACAGCGAGAATTAAGCCCAGAAATAAAGCCACTCCCAAAATATTGAGGTCTTCTGTGATCAATTGCCAGATCCAATTGCGCTTCTCACGATTCTGGTCTGTCTGCAGAACAAAGTGGGCTTCGGTTCCTTCGATCAACAACAACGCTTTGGACTGCCAGATCTCTTCCAACTCCCTTTCACTCATCCATTTGGTCTCACTTGCCGGGTTGGCAATTAGAAAGGCTTTCCTCCCTTCATCCCAGCCCCAACATACGATATAATGTAACAAGCGATTGTCAATCAACACATGTAGGATGGCTGGATGAGGAGTATCTTTTAGCTGGGCTATCGTGGCCTCATAGGCACCTGCTTGAATTCCGAGTTGGGGACAAGCCTGATATAACCCCAGTAAAGTCGTACCGGTACGACTGGTTCCCGTAAGTTCTCTCAGCGTTTCGAGGCGTGCATTTCCGCCCAAAGATTTGATCACCATCGCCATACAGGCAACCCCACAATCTGTTTGATCATGCTGACGTACATGAAAGGCCTTTTTTTGTGTATATGTGGATTGTTGATTCATAAGAATTGGTGTTGTGCTTCATAAACAGATCATATGAGGGTCTTTCTTTTCCCACGATTCGAAAAATAGTCTGGTGATTTATCCCTACCTCCTCTTTACAGGAATGGTAAGTGGAACTTTCCTAGGGAAAGATCCACTTCACTCACCTAGACATTTTCACAAGGCGCCCCATTCCAGTTTGAGGCTACAACACTAATGATTCCTACTCCAAGAGCTATCCACCCAATGGGATGGACTGCAAGACCTGCTGCTGCAACACCTATTGTTTCACCAGCAGTAATAATTAGCCCTATTCCACTTGCAACTGCTCCTACACAGTCTGCATCTTGCCCGCCCACAAGGGCCTCGCTTTGATTGATTGGTAACTTTGTCATAAGAAAAAATTAAGTTTACATACCTACTCTCTTTCCACCCTACGCTTAACGATTAAGGGTGAGGCTTTTCGGAGACCGCCTAGTTTTTAGGTTTGACCGCTCCACCTGCCATCATGTGTTCGCGGTTATCATAGATGTAATCGGTGAAGTCCTCCCATAGGCTTGCCAAAATGTTACTCCAAGTGAGTTCACACATCCAATAGCCCTCGACATTTTCTCCACCGGAGATCCTGGCCTGATCCTCAGAAGAAATTGGGATAAATTCCCTGTTTGAAGATTCAATTAGATTCATTTTACCTTAGTTGATAGTGATCCCTACTCTGTTTCTACCCTGTATAGAAATCTAGGGAAAGGCTTTTCGGGGACCGCCTTTTTGAATTTTTCTATAAAATGCTTTATCAGTTTAGCGATAGATAGAGTCCCTTGACTTAGCAAGGCGCATGCCTTCCCCAGCTTCCTTCTCACTAAAGCAACTTGTCAGTATTCAGTCTTTTCATATCTAAAGAATAGAAAAAACGTTTCCTAAGCTACCTTTCCATAAAAGCCTTTAAGATTTGGGACCACCTTGGACGCCTGAAACCTAGAGTAAAAAGGAGAAAAGTATGGTATCCAAGAAGGTTTCACTCCTTCTCAGATACCTCAATAAGTTTAGAATAACCCTCCATAGTATGTTTCTTCGAATTCACATAGAGAGGTACCAGGAGGAGTAAAGGCGATCATACTAGTAATGGTATAGGCTAGCCAATCCAGCGGGCAGGTGCTGTTTTTGGAAAGGAGATAATCTCCTCCTTCAAGTTGTGGCAACTTGTCAATTGTTAAATTTTTCATGTAATCAAGATTTGTGAACTAAGCTGTATGGATAATAGATTCTTGCTCGATTTGTATCAGGATACTTGCACTAATAAGTATGACCACCTGGCAATTTTTCCCGATCCTAAGCAATTTTTTAGTTGTAATTCCCTACAAAGTGATCGGGTACACAGATATACTGTCCTATTGGAGGTAATCCAGGTTGATTGGGAAGGGAAATAATTGAAAGGAAAATGGCTGTTTGGCCTTCGGGGCATAAGCCGCCCATTACTTTTTCCATTGTGGTACTTGATAAAGTTTTCATACGTATTGCGTTAAAAAGTTGGTGGATAAATAGGTTTCGCCGGCACCTGAATGGATCTTGGAGAAACCGTTCACTAGTAGGTCTGATAGAGAGGCACTTTTTCCCAACTGTGGTGTAAAAAGTGGAGATAGGGGCGTAAAGCGTTTTCTCCTTCGACGGAAGAATAATATGTGGAGACCATCTCATAAAATGAGATAGCTTCTTTGCACACTTCCCAGAAGGGTTGAGTGAGGGGTATATAGGGTACTTACTCGTTCAGTAGGGTCTTCGCCTTATCTCGTTTGTAATGGGAAGGAATTTCGACAATCTGTTCTAATAGGGATTGAGCGGCTTCTGGTTCTTCCCTCTGTTTATGGCTGAGTGCTTTAAACCATTGGGCTTGCTCTACAAAGCCATTGGGGTTATTGAGATCAAGTACCACTTGAAACTGGATATTCGCTCGGGGATATCTTCTCAATTGTAGGTAGGCCATACCCAAATAGAAAGATTCCCTTTCTTCTTTTTCTGAAGTATCTTCTAGTAGCTCAACTACTTTTTCGAAATCCTCTTGGAGGTAAGCCTCCTCCCAGGAGTTCGTATTTGAAAGGGTACCTCTAACTTGAGAGCGTTCCACAGGAAAACCTTCTGCAAGTTCCTGGTCTACTAGGCTAGTGGAGTCCAAAGAGCTATACATCAAGAAGGCTCCCAAGCCCACTAACAGGGCAACAACCGCTGCTCGGGCATAGGAAAGAAAAGTCCTAGTGTGAGAACTTTCCGGCTCTGTGGGAGCGTGGGCTTCGATCTGAGCATCATGGACTTCCCAAGAGCTATTCAAAAAGGGATCTATCCCTGCTTCTCCATCAGTCTCCAATAAAAATCGTAAGCCTTCAATGCTGGTAGCCAGTACAGCTGAGTCTTTCTCTGCTTTTTGAATAGCTTCCATATCTTTCTCGTCCAGCGTACCTCGAAGGTAGGCCAATAAGGTTTCTCTGTCGTACTCGATTTTATGATTTGGGATATGACTTTCTTTCATTCGATTGATATAACAATGGTCTTCTTATCTGTTGTATTTGCCGAGCTTTTCTCTAATCGTTTTCTTTATCATAGATTTACGATTGGCAACGGTCTTGGGATGCATATTTAACTTCTTGGCAATTTCCGGGTCCTTATATCCTTCCTTTTCTAACTTCCAGATTTGGAAATCTTGCTCTTTTAACGCGCTCTCAATGACCTCAAATAATAATTCTGCGTCGATTCGTTCTTGGACGCCTGCCTCCTCTGTCGTACTAAAAGTTGGGGTTAGGGAATCTAATATATTCCGCCTCCGAATATGCTTATCGAGCATCCCAATGGTAATATTGTGCGCTACCCTAAGCAGCCAAGCCCTTAGGTTTTCAATGCTCTTCGGATTGGGATGTTCTAGGAATACCCTCAGCGTCTCAGCGGCCGCATCCTGGGCCATCTCTTTGTTTTTACACTTCCCTAGGCAAAACACCATCAATTCTTCAAAACAGGGCTGATACAGCTGACGCAATTCTCTGTTGCGTCCTGCAGCCACTGCTTCTTGCATGCGTGTGTAACTAAATAGTACTTGGTTCAAGGCTCTCTTTTTACTCCTAAGTCGCATAGGGTGTTTATTTTTCCCGAAATCCAATATATATTTTTTATAGGTTCGATTCTTTCTTTAGAAGAAAATATCTATATTCTGGGTATAAATGAAAGAGAGAAGCCACGTGGGGTGGCTTCCCTGTTCAACCCAAACCATTTGAGCCTTGATTGTGGGTTGTGTCTTACACAAGTGTTTGGTACTTATAGGTCTTTCGATGTGATATTTTTTCCCATTTTTTTTCAAAAAAATCGGGAAGAATGTCTGGGTCATATGACATATGACTGAATGAGCCTGATTGTGTTTTTCTTAAACCCAAATCCTATGTTTTGCACATGTACCTTTTTCTTTGGAGCTACCTCCTCTCTAGAGTTCTATTTGTACTATATCTTCTACCAAGGGACTATCGACTCTGGTTAGAGGAAGCTAGTGATTCATCCCCCACTTTAAGAATTGCTCAATACCCTTACAATGGCATTCTTACTCCGAACGGTATAGGATCTCACCTATAAAAAGTCTTTATACATCGCTCTTAATCAATACACTACCTTACATCGAAAGACAAAATTTTGATGATGCATATTAATTTAATGAACTGCTGATATGAAAATTCCACAACTAAATTACCTTGCACTTAGCGTACTTTGCCTGATATGCTTAACACCTTATACAGGTTTATCTACCGTCACGAACCATATAGTCAAAGGAGAAACTCCCCCACCTGCATCGGGTAATATTTCAATTGGGATGGATGGGACCATTATGGTTCTTCTTTCTGATTATACTAATGCAGAAGCAACATTAGGGGATGATGGATTTACTTTAAGTCTCTCTATGTGGGGACTTCCTTCACCTAGTGGCTTACTATACCTCGTAAAGATAGATGGATCTATCCATCATGTAGGCATGGCAAGTAACTCCATTACCTCCCTGTATTTGGACAAGAACCTATTTAATGTTGGTGGAGCTAGTACATTAGAAATCCTGTTTAATGGAACCACCTACGGCTTTAGTATATACTATACAGATGACAATGGGGGAAATGGAAAGGGAAAGGGAAGAAACTCGAAAAATACCTCAACTAGAGATAGATTTTGGGAATCTGATGAAGATCCAGTGGGGCCCGAGGTGCAGAGATTTGGGGAGCAGAATCCTCTAGAATCTTTTAGCAGGAAATCTATTGATATACTAAGTACCCCCAACCCTGCCAGCGAATCGCTAGCTGTTCTTATCCCTGAGTATACTGTTAAAAGCGTACAATTGATGGATTTGAGTGGATCAGTAATTGAAGTACCTATGAGAAAGAAGCTCTTTGCTGAATCGCAGACTTTAATTTTTGATACACGAAGTCTCTCCCAAGGACTGTATTTTATCAAGGTACAAGGGGAACACACACTGTACACAAGTAACTTTATCAAAAAATAGCGTAGACATTAGAAATGTATTTGAAGTCAAGATCATATTATAGATCTTGACTTCAAGGTATTATTCATTTGTTACTATGCTCGTACACAAGAGATATTTTTCAGTTGTTTGGATCTTAACAGGGCTCTTTCATATTACATGGAGCCAGCCCCCTCATCTGGGAAATCTCCTGATAAAGAAAGCAGAAGCATCTGAAGAGACAGCCCTAGATAGCGCAATTTCCTTTACCCTTCAGGCAATGGATTGGGGTTCGAAACAAGAAGATCACTACGCTTACATCAGGTACCAGCAATTTCTCATTTCCTATTACAATGAGCAAGGAAAATTTGCTGAGGTTGATAGCTTAGCGGCAGTGAATTGGGGCCTAGCCAGGGAGCATCTCTCCCCTTTGGATACCCCCCATTCCGAAGTTTATGCCTATGCTGCAGGCAATCAAGCGAATTCCTTTATGGAGAATGGCAAATACCCCGAGGCAACTGAATTATACCCTCGAGCTTTTGAGATATTCGAGCGATTAGATCAAAATGGGTATTTAGACTCTGTAAATATTAAGGATCTCTCCTTCTACTACCAAAATATGGGGATCTCCTTTCGAAATATGGGCGACTATACTGAAGCCATTCGCTACTACAAAAAAATTTCTGCGTTGTATAAGCGGCTGAGCTATACAGAGCCCAATTTTTTCTACAACAATTACTTCAATATAGGACGAGCATACGCTTTGTTAAATATCCCAGATAGTGCCATATCCTTCTATGAAAAATCTCGATCGGCCCTCTCTTTGGAAAGGGACCCATCGGAAGTACAGCTTGTATCATTTGACATCTACAGGAGAAAGGCAGAAGCTTTCCATCGTATGGGTGAACTGGATAGTGCGTTAGCTAATGCCCAAAAATCCTTAACCCTTTTACAACCTAATGAAGCTCCATATATCAAATCCTCTACCTATGAGATACTAGGTTCCATATTGAGTTCTATGGGCAAATGGCAGGAAGCTGAGCCCTATCTTCTTAAAAGCATCAAGGTTCTTTCAGAAGGGGAGTCTTCATTTGCTACCTATGAAAAAGAACATACAGCTTTAAAAAGTTTAGGCACCTTTTACGAATCACAAAAAAGGTACTCAGATGCACTCCCCTACTATGAACGGGCCTTTTCTCTTTATAATCCTCAAGTCTCTCCTGCAGAATTGACTCCTAATATACTTCCCTTCAAATACTTGAAGTTAGAGGTCTTAGAATCTCTGATACGTTGTAGGCGTAAATTGCCCGATACACATACCTTTTCCCAAAATCAGGAGATTTTACAGCTAGCACGGGGCTTGATCCAAGCCTTACGAAGTTCCTTTCAGGCAGAGGAATCTAAATTAGACCTAGCCAAACTGGCCCATAACATTTTTGAAGAAGGCTTGCTCATGCTCTCTCAAGAAACAGAAGGCCCATATATTGTTGAAAAAGCCTTTGAGTACATAGAGTCCAACAAGGCCATGCTCTTGTACGAATCTTTGCGGGATCAAAAAGCAAAACTAGGACTTCCTGCTGAACGAAGAAGTAAAGAGAAACGATACAAACGCGACCTAGCCTTTTATGAAAAAGGGCTTTTCGATGAGCAAAATTCTGAAGATACAGACCAGATTCTGATTGACTCTCTCAAAGCAAATCTCTTCTTTACCGAGCAACAATACAAACGCTTTCAGGACACCTTGGAATCGACATTTCCCAACTACTATCAGGCAAAATACCAGTATGATCTAGCGACCCTAACAGAAATTCAAGGCAAACTATCTAGTGAGGAAGCCTTTATCCAATTCTTCTTAGGGGACACTCACCTTTTTGTAATGGGAGTACATCCTCAAGAGATCGTATTTGAGTCAATTCCCTTTACCGATAGTCTATTTTCTTCTCTTCAACAATACCAAAGACTCCTCTCGGATGTTGAAAGCTCAGATCCAATTGGACAGGTGAAGCGTTACATCCATACCGCCCATTTCTTGAAAGAGCAACTTTTATCCCCTGTGCTTAACCAAATACCTCCAGGAGTAAGCCATCTCATCCTCTCTCCAGATGGGATCCTTAGCTACCTTCCCGTGGAGGCATTCTTAGAAGATCAACCCAAAGCTGACCTAAAATATTCCAACCTCCCCTACTTAATTCGTCGTTATTCGATTAGCTATACCCATTCTGCAACGCATTGGTTGACTCAACAGGAACCAAAGACTACCCTGCCCTCTCAAAACTGGCTGGGCTATTCTCCTAGTTTTGAAGAAGAGCAAATCATACAATATCAAGAGCCTTTGGCATTGAATCGTATTCGTACACGAGACGGTTTTCTACAACTCCCCTTTGCGCAGGAGGAGATCTCTCAAATTGCTGATATGGTTGGAGGAAGGAGTCTTTTTCGGGAAAAAGCCTTAGAATCTGACTTTCATCGCCAGGCTCCCAGGTATCGGGTCCTTCATTTAGCCACACATGGATTTGTGGAAAAAAAACGCCCCATGGATAGCAGATTGATATTCGCTCCAGAGTCTGACTCAAGCTTTGATGGACGTCTCTTTGCCCATGAAATTTATAACATGGAACTCCTTGCTGACTTAGTAGTATTAAGCGCATGCAATACAGGTATTGGGAAGTTGGAAAAGGGGGAGGGAATAATGAGCTTATCTAGAGCCTTTTTTCACGCCGGGGCAAACAGTCTCGTCATGAGTCTATGGAGTGTAGCCGATAAAAGTAGCTCCAATCTGATGGTGGGGTTCTACAAAGGATTAACAGCTGGTATGTCCAAGGACCTAGCACTTCAACAAGCCAAAATCAACTACATTCAAAATCAAAAATTGGCTTTAAAAGCCCATCCTTTCTATTGGGCAGGTTTTGTCTTGAAGGGAAATTCAGAACCCATCCCAATTCAACCCTCCTTCCTATTTTGGAAAAAGGGCCTAATCGTATGGATTGTATTGGGTCTTATAGCTGTGTATATCGCTCGTCGAAAGAAAAATACTACGTAATCAAAACAACTTGAGCTAGGCTACTTCAAGGGAAGGGAAAAAGCTTAAAGATCGCCTCTAATTTCACCTCTCCTCGGAAGTATTTTTTAAGCCTCCCGCCAGAATCGTACACAAAGGTGGAAGGTAGGGATTCTGTCCCAAAGAAGGAATAAAATCCCCCCATTTCACTCATTAAGACGCTAACGTTGGGGAGGGAATCCAATTTATAGGTATTGGATAACCATTGAAGTTGCTCTTTAGGGGCCTCAGAAATCAAAAGCCACTGGATGTGTTGGTGATGTTCGCGTTGATGATAAAGTGCCTCTGCTTCGTACTGACAGTGTGGACATTCGGGATGAATAAACATGACCACTACGGGTTTATAAGGGGCCAATTGAGTGGAAGCAAAGGTTGCTCCCGACAACTCCTCAAACTTAAAGGCCGGTAATTGAGCGCGGTTTGCCTCGATTGCTTCCTTTTCCTGAATCTTGGCTTGCACCTGCCAGCCTAGCCAGCCTATTATACTCAGGAGAAAAATAGGAATAAGGTATTTGAGTTTCCGTTTCATATGCCCATATTAAGTTTAAGGAAAATGACTAACATCACCCAAAGTAACAGGCCTAGTCCATAGGATCTACCTACAAGTCCAAATATTTCTTCAAATCCTCTCTTACTGATAGCTTGCATTCCTTTGACCAATATGACCCAATAGAGAACTTCAAAAATGCTTATTACCCTGAGCGGGTAGAGGTACCAAGCGTTGATGTCTTCTCCTATGGGAACAAAGGCGAGCAAGGAAAAATTATGGAAGGTCTGTAGGTCCTCTAGACGATGTAATTCTGCAAAAAGGGCCAAATACCCTACAGTAATTAAGGAGGCTATGGCAAAGCCCAACTCTGCTCTCAATACCATAGACCATATCTTTCGAAAACCGATTTTATATTCCTCCCAGATAGCTCCTGCTAAAAGGCATAAGGCTACAAGCATTAGCTTTATACTGATAAAAAGGGGGAGTACAGCATAGCCAATCCATTCCCACTTTGCCTGGAAGTCTAGGATTTGCTCAATACGTTCATAGGCCATCTGCTCCCCATAGCTGTTGTAGAAGAGGGAATCCGAAAGAATAAAAGTCTGATTGATAAAGGATGAAGAGGCATAGACCAGGCAGATTAGCAGGAACCATTGCCAATTGCTCCCTGTATACCAGAAGCTCGATTCTTCTTGCTGTGTGAGGTATAGTTCTTGTGAGGTCATGAAATAAGAATGTCGATTCATAAAAAGTGAACTTTTTAATGGAGTTTTCCACTTGGCTTTCAATTAATAGTCTGGTGAGGAAGGTATTTTTCCCTGCTTAGGAAGCAAATTGCGCTTCATATTCGTACCACACTATGAGGGGCTGTCATTTTGACTAGATTGCATGATAGAATGCTTGAAATACGCAAAATGTGGATTCGGCTTTCCGGCCAAATCCACATTTCTCAAGTGGGAAAATGAATTTTTTGATGACTAATTACCTAAAGTAGAATACGCAGATCACCGATTGTAGGGTAACGGATCGTCTATCTCTTCCTTAGGACACCAGGGTTCCAACTGTCTCTCCTACCAAAATCCTTTTCAAGTTTTCTGGTTGGTTGATGTTGAATACGATGATGGGCAGCTTATTCTCTTGGCAGAGGGTAAAGGCCGTCATATCCATCACATTCAGGCGATTGCTGAGTACATCTGCAAAGGAGATTTCATCGAACTTGGTAGCCGTTGCATCTATCTCTGGATCGGCTGTATATACGCCATCGACTCGGGTGCCTTTGAGGACGACATCCGCATCGATCTCAATGGCGCGCAGACTCGCAGCAGTATCTGTTGTGAAAAAGGGATTACCTGTTCCAGAACCGAATACTACCACTCGCCCTTTTTCCAAGTGGCGAATTGCCTTACGTCGGATATAGGGTTCACAAATCTTATCCATGGGGATAGCGGATTGTAGGCGAACCTGTACACCTTTCTGTTCCAGGGCGTCTTGGATAGCCATTCCATTTATCACTGTGGCCAACATTCCCATGTAATCTCCATGTGCGCGATTCATTCCCGCATCTTTTACCCCTTGTAAGCCTCTAAAGATATTTCCCCCTCCTACTACAATGGCTATTTCAGCCCCCATCTCCCAGATTTCTTTGATCTGATCTGCATAGTGAGAAAGGGTATCGATATCTATTCCGTAGTCTTTTTTGCCTACAAGGGCTTCACCGCTTAATTTGAGCAAGATGCGGTTATATTTTAGTCTCTGCATAAAAGAATGTTAGCTACTTACCTGTTCAAGATGGATGCCAAACTAACAGGGAATTGAAATGGGTTTTTAAAATATACGAAAAAAAAAGAGAGCCTTTCAACTCTCTTTAACCTTTTGTTTAAGACCTAGTTCACGCCTAACTGTAGCCGCTTGAAGTCGCTAATGCTAACTTCCTTTCCCAACTCCTCTTTGACATACTTTCCAACCGTTTTAGAAGTATCTTTTACAAACTCCTGGTTGACAAGGGTATTATCCTTCAAAAATTTCTTAACCTTTCCCATGGCGATTTTGTCAATAATTTTTTCAGGTTTCCCTTCGGCACGAGCCTGCTCCATTCCAATCTCTCTTTCCTTGTCAATTACAGCTTGGGGTACTCCCTCTTGATCAATTGCTACAGGATTCATGGCTGCAATCTGCATAGCAACATTTCTCCCCACTTCTTCTACTCCTTCATGGGCTACTCTATTGAAACCTACTGCCACACCTATCCTGGACCCTGGGTGTATATAGGTAACCACCTTTTCAGCGGACACACGCTCATACTTGGAAAGATCTATCTTCTCCCCAATCTTACCAATTGCCTCAACGAGGGCCTCTTCAACCGGTTTGCCATCTAAAGGAAGGCCTTTCAAGTCTGCCAGTGTACCAGGATTCTCTGTTCCTGCCAAGGTAGCAATCTTTTCTCCCAGGGATTGGAAGTCTTCATTTCTCGCTACAAAATCGGTTTCGCAGTTGAGCTCTATAAGGGCAGCCTCAGATTGATCCGGGTTTGCCCAAACAAAAATAGCTCCCTCTTTAGCCTCTCGGTCTGCACGCTTAGCAGAAACCTTCTGACCTTTCTTCCTCAAAATCTCAATGGCCTTTTCAAAATCCCCCTCTGCTTCTGTAAGAGCCTTCTTACAATCCATCATACCAGCCCCAGTAGCTTGGCGAAGTTTATTAACGTCTTTGGCAGATATCTTCATCTTGTTTTTTGCAAATTTGACAGGTTTATAAAAATCTCCCGCAAAAGTAGGGGATTCCCGTTTATTTGTCAAAAAAAAGCCAGTGCCTTTTATACAAAGACACTGGAAGGTATTTATTGAGAACAGAGAGGTCAGCAGTAGGTTCTAAGAAAAAACTATCAGATTTTCACCTAGCGTCTTCTCTCAACGAAATGCTCAGTCTACTGGCCTCGGATTTCTCTAACGACTTAATCGAACTGAATCCTTCGGGAAACAAAATCCTCTCCTACCTGAATCCGTAGTAAATAGATGCCACTTGCTAGCCCTTTCCGTTGGATTTCTACCGACCTGGTATTTAAGTCATCTATAGAGCGGATAACTCTTCCTGTAAAGTCCATTACCTGAACGGCTCCAATACGCTTGGCATTTGTACGGTAAGCAATAGTGAACCTTTCCTCAGCAGGATTGGGAAATACCTCCACATTGGTATCTTCGATGTACACCCGATTAGATGTCGTTGTTGTATCGCCGCTATCCAACCCGAGTGCAAGGGAAAGACGTGGAGCAATAAACCCAATTACTGTGTCTATATATGCCCGCCCGACAACAGGGTCATTCGGAATACCCCTACTCGAACGACAGACTGCTTGATCTCCTGTAATCTGGGTACCATCGGCAATCTGGTCAGCAAAAGCAAAATTCCATGCCCCTGCACCTATTATCTTGTCAAACCAAGCCCAGGGTTGGTCATAGTGAAGTAGAGTATCTCCAGGCACTCCTATACCCAGGCACATAGCATCTTGTCCTACTTGCTCGCTAGGAGTAATAAGAGGCATTAAACCCAATACCCCTCCGTTACGAGATGCAGCAATCGGGCTGAAAGGATCCGTCCATTCTACATCTTTAAAAATATCCTGTAATCCCATTGCATTCGCTTTTCTCAAGGTTCCTAATCCACCAGATGCAGTAGGGATTACGGCAAAAGGTAATCCGGTTGAGGCATTGGTAGCGATTACGTCTCCAATGTCATAAGGAGCTCCAGGGTTGAAGGCAGAGTGAACGGCAATGTAAGGAGGCTCTCCTTCTGAGATAAAGGAAGTATCTCCCAATGCTCCATCCATTCCAAATCCAACATTGAACGCAGAGCTGTACTCAGGATAGTTAGGCACATTGAGTAGGGCAGGGTTTACGCCGTTTACATCTCCGAGAATTAAGGTATCTACGAAAGGCGCAGGAGGATCTACATCAAAATCGATAAACTTCTGTAAAAGTACCTCTTCAATGCTACTCAAATAAGTTGCTCCGTAGGAAACATAGGCTCCTGTTCCTGTTCCTCCCACGGCAATTTTATCGATATCAACCCCATAGAGATTCTCATTTTCCTCTACAGACCAACGGAAAAAGCGGACAGCATTTCTCAAATCCTGGATTCCTCTGTAGGCAGCTTGCAAGATAGTTCTCTGTGCCTCAATCTCTGTGCTTGTAGGATTCCATCCCCTGCGATATTGGGTAACGGCCACTACATACCCCATTTCGGTAAAGCGCTTGGCAATTTCAACAACCGCACTATCGTTCCGTTCTCCCGTAAATCCCGCATTCGCATAGGCTGGAAAAAAGGTCCCTGTAACAGCGAAGAGTATCAACGGGCGATTTTCTAGCGTATCCACTTCTGCATTGGGCTCATAAATATCCATGAGCAAAGGAACCGCTATAGGGTCGTCTGATTGACCGAGAATAACCGGTAGGATACTCACATTTTGGCCATATTCTACATCTAAGGTAACATTGATGTCAGCTCTGGAGAATACGGGCTCCTGATAGCGTTCCTGGGCAAAAAGGGAAGGTATTCCCATCAGCATGATCAGGAAAACGCTTAATGTGTAAGATCTTCTCATAATTTTAGATCAGTTTGTTAGAACAGTTTGTTAGAATAATTTTTTTATAGATCTGGAAAGTTAAAATTGATTGAGGCATAAGCCATTCTCCCAATTCTCGGCCCTCCATAAACAGTAAATGCTTCGTTATTCAACGAATTAGATGCTCCAATTTTTACTGTCGCTTTGATTTGGGGGAAGTATTTGTTGACTTGGAGATCCAGTCTGTCATAAGAAGGAACAAATCCAGTAAATTGTGGAGAACCTTCAAACAGGAACCCTTCGACCCATTTGTAGTTTATGTTGAATCCAATATTGTTCACAGAACCAAATTTCATATCTCTCCCAGACAGATTTATGTTAAATTTATTTTCTGGCGTGTTGTAGGCTGGCACAATTGGGTCATCGGTTTGCGTATTTAGAACATTCCAGGAATAATTTCCTCCTAAAGATAGCTCTTGGGTGATGAAGTAGGTTAGCCCTAATGCAAATCCCTGTGTGGTAACTATTTTTTCAGCATTTGACGAAATCTGAAATACCCTACCTACGGGTAGCCCGAAATTGAAGGAACCGCTAAAGCCACGAACGAAACCAATGAAGTCCTGGTACCGACTAAAGTAGTACCCGCCATCAATGTACAGGCGTTCGCCAATAAAGCCGCGATAGCCTAATTCCCCGGTTATCACCTTCTCTGGCTCCACTCTATCGAGGTCGAAAAACTCTAGATCCCCTTGACTTAAGGTAGTATTATATACTCCTAGAGACTCCAGCGTAACCAAATTATCATAGCCCTCTATATTTCCTAACAGTATAGCTCCCCCAACATCGTAATTGAGAAATTGGTCTGCGAGGGTTGGGTTACGAATTGCAGAAGAGATAGAAACCCGAATGGAGTTTCGCTCACTTAGGGTAAATAGGCCTGTGACTGCAGGAGAGAAGAGGTAGTCAAAATTCTCATTTTTATCCATTCGTAAGGTACCCGTGAGGGTGATGCGGTCATCAGCTAGTAGCTTTTGAATTCCTGCATACAGGCCATACTCAAAATTGGTAATTTCCCGACTGGCAGTATCGGCAAAGATACTTCCCCGCGTTTCTGGTGTATAGTATCGGGCATTTCCCCCCACAGTAATTTCTCCAAACTCAGGCTTAAACTTGTATTCTCCATGGATGTGAAATAAAGCAGACTTATCATAAAACCTCGTTCCTCCCTCTACCCCGATAATCCTGGTAGTAATAGAATCAAAAGCTGCCTGAAATTGAGGGGTACCAGGCTGCAGGAAAGCGAGATCCGCATCGGCCCTTGCCTGATTGTGAAGATTCTGTATTAGATCCCCATTTTGCCCAAGAATAAGGGCTTGTTGATCAAAGTCAAAAAAGAAATCTGGAGGTGTGGGATCACTTGGATATCCTTCTAAGGCCTTAATGACTGGGGAAGCATTCAGTCGATACCAATTTCGATAACGGCTTCGCCAATCCAGGTCATTGGTGATGAGCGATTGCATCCTAAACGCTGTAAATACAGGGTCGTAGGAATTCGCTGCATCTTCGTGAGTAGCATAGGCCCTGATAAAAAAGCGATCTTCGTTTTTGATTTCCAGCTTGTGCTGAAAGAACTGAATATCTCGTAAACTGATGCGATTTACTCCCTGAAAAACGGT
>JBCCTX010000169.1:0-16396 GCA_039197765.1 Bacteroidota bacterium | reverse complement strand
TGTAACAAAGGAATCGTATATTTCCCTGCCGGATACCGAGGATTGGTCTCCCGTCATAAAGTTAAAGTTCTCAATATTTTCTTGTATTCCACCCAAAAAGAAAGTCTCCCCAAAATCTTTGGCTAGGTATCCTTCCATGGGACTCGGATTTCGATATCCTTGCTGGATGGAGAACCGAATATTTTGAGACTTATCCGAGTTAAAGCTGTATCGGCCCGAAACCCTTGGAGAGAGGCGACCTGAAAAGTTTTTATTTTTATCAAATCGAACCGTAGCCCTTAGAAGTAACTGATCTTGCAGGAAGGTCTTAGAGGCTTGTGCATACAAGCCTAAATCCGATACAGATATGGGACCGTCAAAGCCCGAAACTCCATCATTGTAAAACTGTCCTTCAGAATCTATTCTATGAGAACGGATACTTGCTCCGGCTTGTAAGTCTGCCCATTCGACGATAGAATCTAATCTATACGTACCCTGCAGATGAAACATCCCAGATTGATCGGAAAAGCGAGTTCCCCCCTCCGAAAAGTCAAAGCTGTTGCGCGCCTGGTTCAATAAGTCTTGAAAGGATCCACTCTGTGAATCCGGAATATCCCTGTCTGCAAACGCCCTGGCTGCTATATGGTCCGAGGCAGAAACCCCTGGAATTTCGCCTTGATAGGCAAGACCATAATCCCGAGACCAGTCTTCATTGGACTTCAGTCCGGTTTGAATAAAGCTCCCCAATCCTTCAAGTTGGTATGCATCTCGGGTATTCTGTTTGTTGTAGTAGCCCAATACGGAAAACCTTCTCCCTTCTAGGCCAAAGCGATGGGTGTAATTTTGTGTATTTACAAGTGGGAAGACAAATCCGTGCCGAAATATACCGTCTCCCTCTGAAAAGAGAAACTGGTAACTGGCAAGCAGGCTGGGAAGGGGCTTATAATATAGACCTGCATGGACCTTGTAGCTTTCAATCCCATAATCTACCAAAGCATTTTCCTGGAAACCCGTCCGATTAATAGGGGTTCGCCTGCCCTCGCCAGAAAGGTCTACAGGAACTACAACTTCATCGCCATAAACATGTAAAGCATCAAAATTAGGATCTGTTCTAGGGCGTGCCAACAACTCATCCTGCTGGGATATTTGGGTAGGGCGCACGTGAAACTCTTCAGAATCTGCTTCCCAGTCTTGAGCATTTAAATACGTGAGATTTAGTTTGATCCCCCATTTATCGTTAAAGGATTGTGCTATTCGAACCCCTGATTCAATAAAGGGATTTCTTCCACTTTGACTCTGCTGGGTGAATCCTGTAGAGGTGTAAATGCTTATTCCCGGATAATCAAATGGATTTTTCGTATAGGTACTCAGCAATCCGTTGAAGCTATTAGGCCCATACAAGGCTGAAGAAGGGCCTGGGACCAATTCGATATCTCTAACATCTAGAAAAGAACTTCTTCCAAAATCATTCAAAGAAAAACCCAATCCTGGACTAAGCTCAACTCCATCCAGGTATTGTACAAAACGCCAGTTTTGTACTCCTGTAAAGCCTCGAGTATTCAATCCCTGTATCGAGAGACTACTCGTTGCCAATTGAGTCTCTCGAAAATTGGCTACAGATTGCTGGAAGGTTGCTGTCGGGGATGTATACAGATCCAATATATAAAGTTTGTCGACTGGGATTGTTGATTCTCGCTTATCCTCCACGATCTTGGAAGCGGCAAAAATCCGGCCATTTCTCTTTTCAGATTCTACTACAACTGTCCCGTCTTTTTTACCTATCTGATTGAGGGTAACCTTAAGGTACTGGTCCTTCTCTTCGATAAATAAGGTCTTTTCTTCATAGCCCAAAAATGTAAATTTGATATAAAATGGAGGTTCCTTCTCAGTAGTAAGGTCAAAGGTTCCAAAATTATCGGTGATGGTACCTTCCATAAGTGTACTATCATCGATCATCACCTGAACCCCAATAAGTTCTTTCTGGGATTTCTTATCAACTATATTACCAAAAATGGATGTTTGGCTATAGCTTAAATGGCATACAAGGAAAAAAATTATAAAAGATACTTTGTAAACAACGAGATTCATATGAGTCGGAAGTTGATAGGAATTGTGTATATCACCGGTACAATTTCACCTTCGTGACGACCGGGAATCCAGCGAGGCATTTCTCTTACGATTCTTAACGCTTCTTTATCACAGCCATGTCCAAGTCCCCTTACAACCTGTGTATTTCTAATTTCCCCCTCTTCGTCCACGATAAATTGTACATAGACTATTCCTTCTACACTAAAGTCTTTGGCAGCTTGTGGATAGTTCAATCGTTCATTCAAAAAATTGAGCAAAGCAGAACTTCCACCGGGAAAAGTGGGCATCTGATTGGCAATTTTAAGGGGTTCTACATAGGTCTTTTTATACCTTCTTAAAGGCTGATTATTTGTATTTGAAGCAGAGGGGTCGGTGTATATTTCTGGAGAAGCTACAGAGGAAACCAAGGCTTCCGAACGACTAGCGTCTTCTGAATCAGCTTGCCCCTCACTCTTCTGGATAGATGGATCCTTCAAGTTAGTTTCCGCTTGATCTGAATTGGGAAATACTGGTGCATCCCCAACAGAGGAAAGGCTCAAAGAAGGCGGATTTACTGCTTGGATATTTCTGTCATTTTCTTGCCCATTTTCTCCATTACTGGCGGAATTTGCAGCAACGGAACGGCCAGAAGTAGGGGTAGTGCGGGCAGGCTTTCGCGAGTTTGCCTTCACCAGAATAGCAGGAGGTCGGGTAGCTTCTTTATCAATATTAATCTTCCGAGAAGTCGAGAATATTTCTTCTGTTCCAAAATATCCTTTGAGTTCAACCGTATAGCTTCCTCCCTTTTTATACTCATGGAAAAACTCTCTTTGCAGTTTATCTTTTAAAGAACCATCGCCAAAGTTCACCTCGTAGTTCAATCGCGGGTCAAAATTGGATATGGTAAACTGCAAGGAAGAACTTGCCAGACGATCCCCCTGGATAATTATCTTGCTCTCGGATACTAAGGGCGCATCCTCCGAGGTAGGCAAATCTGTATTCGGTTCTAGCGGAATGAATGGATCTAAGGCAAAATTATCTCCCACGAGGGTATCTACCGTACTGAAAGCATCCGAAAATTCTGTGTGTGTATCGTTGCCAGAAAGTTTTTCAACCAGGTCGTAATAATCTTCAACCGAAAACAATGTAACGTAAAGATCTTTATACTTGATAATCATCCCTTCATCCTGGGTAGCGAAGTATTCATGAACCAAATCTGGACTTACATTCTCAAGTAAAAAAACCCCTTCTTCAACTTCATTTTTCGCACCACCCGAAGAAAATAGGATGCTTCTGGAAAGTAAAAATCCTACCAGAAGGAGGGCAAGAATACTTCCCGCAACTATTGTTGTTTGTCGAGCCTGCTTACGACGGTGTTCGCGGTTTAGTTCATCCAGATGCTGGGAAATACGAGCTAATTCGCTATTATGCTGCTTCATAAATATGCGCTAATTGGTAAGGACGATGTCCCTGAGATAACGTGCTAATTACCTATTTAGTGTTTGAATGCAGTTAGTATATGCTAAGTAGGTCTCTTAAAAAGTCGCTCACTGAAAAGTTTTACTTGAGATGGCAGCTAAATGAAAAATTATGTGTAAAATTTCTAAAAAAAAATTTACGATAAATATATAAAAAATCAGGGAAATATTTCTACTAAGCGCCTAACTCTACCTAGAATTTTTCGCCTTTTTCTCAAATAGAACTCTAATTTACAGGCATTAAGTAACTCAAATAGTGTTCTTACGAATAACTGGTCAGTATCCCTTCCTGATTGGGTCGATTGTTGGATGAGCAGATTCATAATATATATAGCCTTGGGAAATAAAAATGGATCAAATGTTATTTTTTGAAAATTTTTAATCTTGAACTATATTGCGGAAAGTAAACCATTTCTCTTGTTTTACATTTTATACAACGTTTTAACAGGCAAATATGAAAGGTATTATCCTAGCTGGTGGCTCTGGAACGAGATTATATCCCTTGACAATTTCTGTAAGCAAGCAGTTAATGCCTGTTTACGACAAACCTATGATTTATTACCCCTTATCGGCCTTGATGGAAGCAGGTATTCAGGAAATTTTAATCATATCTACTCCTAAAGACCTTCCCTTATTCAAGAACTTACTGGGTGATGGAAACCGTTTAGGTATCCAATTGTCATATGCTGTCCAGGAGCGACCCGAAGGACTCGCACAATCCTTTATCATTGGAGAATCCTTTATAGGGGATGCTGATGTAGCCTTGATACTTGGGGATAATATTTTCTATGGAGAGCATTTCGCAACTACGCTCCGCGATGCGCGGTCATGGATCCAACGAGAGAAGGGCGGAAGAATATTTGCTTACCACGTAGCCAATCCCAAGAGATATGGAGTAGTATCTTTTGATGCAGATGGCCGTGCCACCCATATAGAAGAAAAGCCTGAAAATCCATCTTCCTCCTATGCCGTACCAGGAATTTATTTCTACGACAACCAAGTGGTGGAAATAGCCAAAAACCTTAAGCCTTCTGCTAGAGGGGAACTAGAAATAACAGATGTGAATGAAATTTACCTTAGGAAAGGGGATTTGCATGTTTCCATTCTGGGAAGAGGTACCGCCTGGCTAGATACAGGAACGCATAAATCCTTGATGCAAGCTGGAGAATTTGTCCAGATTATTGAAGAACGTCAAGGGCTCAAAATTGGATGTATTGAGGAGATTGCCTACAAAATGGGATATATTCAAGCCGATCAGTTGATGGAGATTGCAAGGCCGCTCATAAAAAGTGGATACGGAGCTTATCTGTTGAATCTACTTGAACAAGAGCGAATTTCGATCTAGCACACCCTAATCCTTTATTCTTACGTGCGAAATCAGCAAATCCTTCGGATTGCCCTCTCTATCACTGGACGCGTTTTGACGGTTCAAATGAAATAGCGATATCTGTTATTTGTTCAATTACCTCTTTAAAGGTTTCCAATTTCTCTGGGGGAATTGCGTCTAAGACGCGGTTATTGAAGGTCAATACAGCCGATCTGGCATCTTTTCGCTTCTCAAGGCCGTAGCGCGTGAGAAAAATTCGCGTAATCCTCCGGTCTACCTTATCTGTTTTCCGATAGATCAGTCCCTCCTCTTCCATCAAGCGCAGGGTGCGAGATAAACTGGATTTCTCAATTCCAATTTTTGGCCCCAACTGGGTAGAAGGTGTACCTTCCTTATCTATATTCAACAAAATATACCCAAGAGACATAGTTGTCCCGTACTTGGCTGCTTCAAGGTTATACATGCGTAAAATCTTTTGCCAAGCTTTCCGAATAAAGAAGTCAACACTTTTCTCTGTCTTCACCCAAATAATTTTTTCGCTGTTCTGATCGAAGGTCCAGGATTAAACCCGTCGTCGAAAATACGAAAAATTGACTAATACCTCCTTCCCCAATAAAGTATTCTACCAGATTCACTCCTAAATATGAGAGGTTCATCATCATTTCAACCTACTTGGTCCAGTTTCATTGGAAGTTTCCCCCCATTCAAACGTATTTCAAGGGCATTAAATTCGCTTAACATGAAAACCTACACGTAACGAATCATGAAGAAAACATCCAACTTCCTCTTCCTAACTTTCCTTGTATGCTATTCCCTCCCCATGCTTTCTCAAGAGAAAGTAAGTATCAATGGCTATGTGAGGGATTCCCAAAATGGAGAATCCCTAATCCAGGCAACCCTCACAGTAGTCGAAGCCCGTACAGGAACCTATACCAACGCCTATGGATTCTACTCCTTGACCTTGATGCCTGGTGAGTACACCCTTATTGTGAGCTATCTGGGATATGAGCGAGAGACCGTTAAACTTTCTCTAGATAGTACACAGACCCTAGATTTTGAACTCCAAAGTAAAGCTATCAGCACAGAGACTGTGGTCATTCAGGCAGAACAAGAAGATGAAAATGTAAGCCATGTACAGATGAGTACCGTTAAACTCGGCATCCAAGAAATTCGAAGAATGCCTCAACTTTTGGGTGAGGTTGACATCATCCGCTCTATCCAGTTGCTTCCCGGTGTAACCACTGTCGGAGAAGGAGCAAGTGGATTTAATGTAAGAGGAGGTAATGTAGACCAAAACCTCATCCTGCTAGATGAGGCTCCGGTATATAATTCCTCTCACTTATTTGGTTTTTTTTCGGTATTTAATTCAGATGCCATCAAAGATGTAAAACTCTTCAAAGGAGGCATTCCTGCTGAATATGGAGGTCGCTTATCCTCTGTCCTAGACATTCGTCAAAAAGAAGGGAACAACAAAAAGTTTTCGGGGACAGGGGGAATAGGCCTGATTTCAAGCCGACTTTTATTTGAAGGCCCCCTAGGAAGTGAAAAAGCTTCCTTTATGGTTGCAGGACGAAGGTCTTACATGGACCTATTCCTCAAGCTTAGTTCAGATGAAGAAATCAGGGGAAATACCATCTATTTTTATGACTTGAATGCAAAGGTAAACTATAGAATTGGGGAAAAGGATCAAATTTTTGCCTCTGCCTATCTTGGGAATGACGTTTTTCGATTTAGGAACGACTTCAAGATGAGATGGGGAAACCAGACAGGTACCCTTCGTTGGAACCATCTCTTCTCTGAAAAAGTATTTTCAAATTTTACCCTGAACTACAGCAATTATGAATATGAATTGGGCGTTCCAGAGGACCCGGAGAATATCGATCCTTTTTCATGGACTTCTTCCATTCTGAATGTAAGTGCCAAAGGAGATTGGGGCTGGTATATCTCTCCTAAAGTTACCCTAAAATATGGGGGAAGTATGCTATACTACAAGTTTCAACCTGGGGAGGTAGAATTCTTTGGAGATACGACCAATTTCTCTGACTTTACCATCAACCCCGAATATGCCCTGGAATCAGGTATTTACGTGAGTGTAGAACAGTTCCTGGGAAATCGCCTTAACCTGCAGTATGGCTTGAGATTTTCTCACTTCGTCAACATGGGAGCGGGAAATGTATATGTATACAATACAGAGAATCCCGAATCTCGCACACAAATCATTGATACCCTAGCTTACGATTCCTTTGAGAAAATTAGGTCTTTCCATGGTTGGGAGCCTAGAATTGCTCTAAGGTATACGCTCAACGAAAATACTTCGCTCAAGGCTAGCTATAATCGGACCAAACAGTACATACACCTTGTCTCTAACACAACAGCTGCAACTCCCATCGACGTCTGGAAGCCTAGTGGAGCCCATGTAAACCCTGCCATGGTGGATCAATTTGCAGTGGGAATATTTCGGAATTTTCGCCAGAATACCTATGAAAGTTCTATCGAAGTCTTTTACAAAGAATTTCAAGACCTATTGGATTTCAAAGACGGAGCCGAGTTGTTGTTCAACCAGACCGTAGAAACGGAACTTCTATCAGGCAATGGAAGAGCCTATGGGGCAGAGCTAATGGTTCGAAAATCAAAGGGGAAAACGACAGGTTGGCTTGGGTACACTCTCTCTCGGTCTGAGCGGAAGGTTGAGGAAATCAACAATGGAGAATACTATCCCTCCAACTATGACAAGTTACACGATATCTCTTTGGTGTTAGGGCAAAAGTTGAATGAGAAATGGGAAGTGAGTACCAACTTTGCCTTTATGTCAGGTCGGGCTGTCACCTATCCCAACGCCCGATACCTATATGAAGGAATTTCTCCCCCAAACTTTGACAACCGCAATGGGGCGAGAACACCTGCCTATCACCGATTAGACCTCGCTGTGAATTGGGTAATATCCCCTGTAGAAAAAGCCTTCAAGCAGAGCCTGAGTTTTGGGGTGTACAACGTCTATGGTAGGAGAAACCCCTATTCCATTTACTTCCGGCAAAATGCAGATAATCCCCAACAAAATGAGGCAGTCCAACTCTCTATTTTTGCGGCTCCGATCCCCTATGTAACCTGGAATTTCAAGTTCTAAGCAAGAATCAAGCATACCCTCGATGATCGGATACATTTCATCAACCTCTAACAGAAATTATATGAAAACATTTGCAAATATATTTATAGCTATCTGTATGGGACTCCTCCTCACATCTTGTGAAGACGTAATTGAGTTAGATGTTCCAGAATCTCGCCCACAATTGGTTGTTGAAGGCAGTATTACCAATACAGAAGGAAGGCAGCGCATAAAGCTCAGTTGGTCTACCCCTTACTTTGAAGAGTCAACCCCTCCCCCTGTAGTAAATGCACAGGTCCGGTTAATAGACAACGTAAATAGAAATGAACTGCTTCAAGAAGAGGTTACGGGAACCTTTTTTACTGATATCTCCGGGAAAATTGGAAATAGTTATTCCATTACAATTACCTTAGAAGACGGAAGGATATATCGCTCGGACCCGGAAACCCTTTTTCCCGTTACGCAAATCGACCACATAAAAGTAGTGCGAGAAGATCCTGAAGAGGAACTAGATGAAGAGGGAAAAGCAGGATACAAAGTACTTATAACCGCTTTCGTTCCCCCTGAGGAACGCAATTTTTACCGATGGAAAATCTATGTAAATGACACACTGGAAAATAAACCAGATGACCTGGCTTTCGCCCGAGATGATTTTGTAAATGAACAGGTAATTGATGTGGAGATTTTTTCCGATTATATGAGACAAGGGGATTCCGTTCGCGTGGAACAAATGTCTATAACAGAGTCCTATTATGACTTTCTCAGCGTATTATTTCAACAAACCGTGTTCACTGGGGGCCTCTTTGATCCTCCTCCTGCACCCATTGACGGAAATATCCGTAACCTCGCTGATGAGCAGGATTACGCCCTGGGATACTTCCACGCCTCTGCCGTTGTCCAAGCACGTACAAAAATTGAAGATTAAGAGATTTAGGCAAATATTTTGGGTAAACCTGTCTCCTTAGGCCGAAAAGGCTGCAAAGAGGCAAACTTATACCCCGCTTCAGAAAAGTGCCGAAGGGTTTCGGGGAGTGCTAAGCGAAGTCGGTCCCAAGCTTTCAGGCTATCATGAAAGACAATGATTGATCCTGGCTTAGCACTCTCAACAACGTTCTTGATACAAACTCCTGCGTCTATTTTGTTATCGAAATCACCACTTATGGTGTCCATCATGACAATTTCGAGATGCTTACGTATATACTGAGCCTGCGTATAGGTTATGCGCCCATGGGGCGGACGAAAAAGGTGGGTTTTATATCCCGTGTATTCGGAAATAGTATTTTGGGCCTCAAGGACCTCTCTTAGGTAAGCTCGTGTTTCCGTTTTCCACCCATTTACATGATTTTGTGTATGGTTCCCCACCGTATGACCAGCGTCGATTACTTTATGAGCTATTTCAGGATTCCTACGGACGTTATTCCCCACCATAAAAAAAGTGGCATAGGCATTGTACTGACTTAGTTGGTCGAGTACCCATTCCGTGATTTCTTGGGTTGGGCCATCATCAAAGGTGAGATACAGAACCTTTTCACGTTCTGGAATCATCCAAAGATAATTGGGATAGAAGCATTGAATAAAAGACGGAATCTTGTGAAAATACATTCAGCTAAGGTTTACATGGTTCTCTATCCGCAGGTAAAAATAGAAACTTTCAGGAAAAGACCAATCTAGAAATATCAACAGCCTTCCTAAATGCCTGTTGGTCCAGCCCCAGCTTTAAATTCTTTTGAGAAGCATATTCCAATACACTTTCAGTAGCAAGGTTGCCCACCAATTCATCTTTGGCAAAAGGGCAGCCCCCAAATCCGCTAATTGCGCTTTCAAATCTTCTACATCCGCTTTGGTAAGCAGCATCAATTAACTTCATCCTGTCTTTCGGATGTGCATGCAGGTGTGCACTCCACTGAATCCGAGGGTATGCCGTAAGTAAAGGGGAAAAGACAGATTGTACCTGTTCAGCGTTTGCCCTACCTACGGTATCTGCTAAGGCGATATCACTTACCCCCATATTTGACATTTGCTCAGCCCAGTCACTTAGTAACTCGATGCTCCACTCGTCTTCGTAGGGATTTCCAAAGGCCATGGATAAGTAGACGAGTAATGACTTGTTATGTTTTACGCATAAATTTTGGATAGAATCGAGAATCCGAACAGATTCCTGAATTGTCTTACGTGTATTCCTGATCTGAAATGTCTCAGATATGGAAAAGGGATATCCCAAAAACTGTATTTGAGAATAAGAACATGCCGTTGTTGCTCCCCTTTCATTTACAACAATACAGGATAAATCTGTTCCCGTTTCTTCTACCTCAAGGCGCTCAACTATTGCGGGTGTATCTACCATTTGAGGAATAGCCTTGGACGAGACAAAGCTTCCAAAGTCTAGTCTATCATATCCTACCTTTAAAAGTGCATTTAAGTAGCTTACCTTCAGGTCCGTAGGAATAAATTCCTTTATGCCTTGCATGGCATCTCTCGGGCATTCCGTTATATGTATTTTTCTGTGGATCATATCTAGCATTATCTGCAAAATACAGAGATATTTTTAACGAGATAAAAAGAGCTAAAGCCTTTGACTGGAAAAGGGGTTGCCCACTCCCCCTACCTACAAAAAAATCCGCTGAAAAGGCTCACATTTTAGAAAGGAATTTACGTGTGTAATAAATCGTGGATTTATCAATCTAATAATTGAAGTTGTATTATAATTTTTGTAAAAAGTAATATAATTATATTGTAATTTATTTTTCTATCAAAACTGTCTTTATGAAAAACTTTTCCCTAATACTCATTTTCATCCTATCTGGGACAGTTCTTACAGACTTATATGCTCAGCGCCCAATCCTCAAAGGCCCTGAATTACTCGCTAGAAGTATCCAATACCACGATCCTGAAAACCAATGGGAACGGTTTAAAGGGACGGTTTATCTGCAGGGAAAACTTCCCATGGGAAAGTCTACCTACTCGGTGCTGGCATTCAACAATGAGTACGAATTTTATAAATCTACCCGGAGAATCGAAGGAAAAATGGTTACTGGAGGGGTATCCAAAGGGGGATGTTTTGCAAATATTGATGGTAATCAAAACTTGGATTTACCTGCTGTAGAATATTTCCACCTGACCTGTGAAGAGATTCTCAATTTGCGTAACTATCATGTTCACATGGTAGGCCTGCCGATGAAACTCAAAGAGGCAGGGATAACCGTAGGGGAGGAAGTTCATTTGGTCACTTTTCAGGGAGTTCCCTCCTTAGAAATGAGGGTCCAATATGAAACAGATCAGCACGCTGGAACCTGGTTATACTACTTCCATCCCAGGACTTATGCCTTGAAAGGCTATCGCTTTGCTTCTGTGAAAAGAGATCAAAAGTCTTCTGGAGAATACGTAGTATTAGAAAAGGAGCTTGAAATAGATGGCGTCAGGATCCCTAAAGTGAGAAGATGGTTTACAGATTCCCACATCGCCTTGGGGACAGATGAATTGATGGATGGAAAATATCTCAGGGAAGCTGATCGTCTTGTCCTCAACCGAGGAGATTAGGTGATTAGCCCTTCTCTTAAAGTGAAATTGATTTTTCCATTCAGATATAGGCAATCTAAATTTGTAAATTAGGGCCATGTCAGTGGTCCCCCCCTCATCTCCCATTTATGGAATACCAGGTTTAGGTACAGATACCAGGGTATTTTCGCGCTTGCAGAAAATTTGCCCCTTGGGGATCGAATGGTTGGAACCGTTTCCAAAAGAAAAACTTTCGGACTATGCAGTTCGGATGGCCGAATATATTACACAACCCAATCCCACACTTATCGGGGTATCATTTGGAGGGATCTTAGCGCAGGAAATTGCCCAATTGATCCCTGTACGGAAAATCATTTTAATTTCCAGTATAAAAGCTGCTGAGGAGCTTCCCCAAAGGTTACAACTCATGCGTACACTTCCTTTGTACCAGCTTTCTAGAGGAAGCTGGCGTATTCGTACCCTTCCTTATTGGGGGAAATTATTCGGAATCCATGATCCCAAAGAATTGCTCCTCATCCAGGATATGTTCCGAAAACACTCTGATACCTATAGGATGTGGGCAATTAAGGAATTGGTAAATTGGCGTCCTCCCTCCCCCACTACTTCACTCATTCATATTCATGGGACATCGGATAGGGTATTCCCTATTCAACGGATTCAAGATTGTATCCGCATCAGAAATGGAGACCATTTCATGGTGTATCGAAGGGCGAGGGAGGTGGAAGAGATTTTAGAAACTTGCTTAGTATGAGAAATATTTGGGGTAAGAAAGATCGTCTTCCTTCCGGTCGGAGTCCATGGTAGTCTGGCCAGCAGCAGGCCCAGGGGAGTTTAAAATACCCTCTTCGCTTGCCCCACCTTCCTTACCATGCATTAGATCAGCTAGCCTGTAGATATCCTCTAAAGCCGACCGATCATCAATTTGAGCAATCAATTCTAAAATACGACCTTTGAGTTCAAGTTTTGTCATAAAAGGGTGTAGGCTTAGTAATTCGTTATTTAATATAAACAAATCCTTCAATTAAGCTAACGAATTTACGAAGCTTATGTTAACCTAAATACTGAATTATTTCTCAAAATTATGTGTAATCCTTCCCATTTATCCTCGTCCCTTAGTTTGTTGAAGGATCTCATAGAAAGCCCTTCTTTTAGCCGAAATGAAGATCCAACCGCAAAAATCCTTATTTCCTTTTTTGAAAAAAGGGGAATGAATCCGTTGAGACAAGCAAATAACGTATGGGTCAGCCATCCCCAAAGTTCTCCAAACAAACCTACCCTTTTGTTAAATTCACATCACGATACGGTTAAGCCTGGCGAGGGGTGGCAAAGGAATCCTTTTGAGGCTACTATGGAGGAAGATCGTTTATATGGGTTGGGGAGTAATGATGCTGGAGGCCCTCTAGTGGCATTGATCGGAGCGTTTCTGCACTTTTGGGATCAGGACTCCCTACCCTTCAACCTCATATTAGCCGCCACAGCAGAAGAAGAAATTTCAGGTTCACAAGGGATTGCCTCTATTCTTCCCACTCTTGGACCCATCGAAATGGGAATAGTTGGCGAACCCACCCTCTTACAGATGGCTGTGGCCGAAAAAGGACTTATGGTTCTGGACTGTATTGCGAGAGGGCGTACGGGACATGCCGCTCGGAATGAAGGGATAAATGCCATCTACCAAGCTATGAAGGATATCGACTGGTTCAGATCCTACTCCTTTCCCCTGGAATCTCCCTGGCTAGGTCCTGTTAAGATGAGTGTAACACAAGTACGCGCTGGGAAACAACACAATGTAGTTCCTGACCACTGTGAATTTGTTGTAGATGTGCGAACTACTGAGTGCTACTCCAATTCAGCAACCCTAGCTATAATCTGTGATCATGTCTCATGTGATGTGAAGGCTCGATCTCTCAGGTTAAATCCCTCAGGAATACCAATGGATCACTCTTTGGTATTGGCTGGCAAGAAGATGGGGCTCGAGGCTTTTGGTTCCCCTACCTTATCCGATCAGGCCTTACTTCCCTTTCCCACCTTGAAACTCGGCCCTGGAGACTCTGCACGCTCCCACACCCCAGACGAGTATATCTGCATTTCTGAGATAGAACAAGGTATTGATACTTATATCAAACTGCTGGAAGGGCTTTCATTGAGTTGATATACCCCTTTAAGACCTCTTCCCTCCTGGGCAAAATCCATCCCATAGCCCACCACAAAAATAGGAGGGATGTCAAAACCAATATATTCGGGCTTTTTGCCACACAAAAAACTATCGGGTTTGAACAGCAAGCTAACCATTTTCACAGAGGCAGGTTCTTTGTCCTTCACATATTTTCTGAGAAAATTGCTGGTCTCTCCTGTGTCAATTATATCTTCTACTAGGATGACATGTCGATCTTTCAAATCAATTTTATCCCCCAACTCCAACTCTTCGACCCCTTCGCTGAACATATTATTCCCGTAGCTAGAGACTTTAAAAAAGGCTAATTCTGGGTTGACGGTAAGATTGCGAATGAGATCAGAAGTGAAAATAGCTGCCCCATTTAATACCCCTATAATGAGTGGAAACTTGTCCTCATAGTCCTGATTTATCTGTTCTGCAATGCTTTGTATTCGAAATTGTAGTTGCAACTCAGAAATAATCAGTTTAAAACGTTTGTTACGTATGATCACTTCTTCCATAAACTAAATGTAAAGAATTTCGTTGGTATCATTAATAATTGAGTTATCTTTATGTAGGTTTTTTGAAAGTTTCGGGTTTACACTTTGCCGACACTAGATTTTTCTGCCTAGGTAAGAAATTTTTTACGACAAATGCAAGTAATCCTTTTGATAGAGGCTAGAAATGCGAAGCAAAAGGGAAAGGAAAGAAGCGCATTTGGGGGATGATTTGATACACTTTTCAAGCTTCAGGTGGAAAAGCTCCCTATTTTCTCTTTTTTGACCTCGACGTTGTAAGTTCCGTTTTCAGGGTATAATCGTTTCAATTTTTTGCACAAACCATCCAACACACCGACCTGTGAGCGATTCAATAAAACATGAATGTGGAGTAGGAATCATCCGACTCCGCAAACCACTTGAATATTTCCAAGAAACATATGATACTGGACTTTGGGGGCTCAACAAGCTCTACCTCTTAATGGAGAAAATGCGAAACCGGGGACAAGATGGTGCAGGTATGGCTTGCCTCAAGATGAATATGAAACCCGGTCTCCCCTTCCACTCCCGAATTCGTAGTGTAAAACCTTCTCCCTGGACAGATGTGTACCACACTGTCATGACTCAATTGCAAGATATCCGAAGTCAATACCCACAAGAAAAATACGACTCCCGTTTTCTCAAGAAACATTTTCCCTATGCAGGAGAGGTTTACATGGGACACCTTCGCTATGGCACTCATGGCAGCAATAAGCTAAATGCCTGCCATCCCGTTGTCAGGACCAGTAACTACATCAACCGAAACCTTGCCTTGGCGGGTAATTTCAATTTGACAAATGTTGACCAATTATTCCAAAAATTGGTAGAACTGGGACAACATCCCCGTTATCTCACAGATACGGAAACCATGCTGGAGCGTATTTGCCATTTTCTGGATAATGAGAATGACCAATTAGAAAGCAAATTTCGCAATGATGGATTTTCTAACAATGAGATCGTACAGCTGATTTCGAATGAATTGGATATAACCGCTATTATGAGTCGCTCAGCCAAGCTATGGGATGGGGGCTACGTAATAGGCGGAGTCATAGGAAATGGCGACGCTTTCGTAGCGCGCGATCCCAGTGGAATCCGCCCATGCTACTACTATCAAAATGAAGAGTTTGCCGTTGCTGCTTCTGAAAGAGCCGCTATAAGTACGGTATTCGACCTCAACCCTGAGGAAATCTTTGAATTGGCCCCCGGTCATGTATGGTTAATCAAAGGAGCTACTAATGAAGTCTCCGTTACCGCTTTTACTCCAATCCAAGAAAAAAAGAGCTGCTCCTTCGAGCGAATCTATTTTTCCCGAGGAAGCGATCCAGAAATCTACCAAGAAAGGAAAGCCCTAGGACATTGGGTATTTGATAAAGTACTAGAACACCTCGAGCACGGCTTAGAGCAGGCTGTTTTTAGTTTTATTCCCAACACAGCAGAAACTTCCTTTTTGGGTATGCTGGAAGCTGCAGAGACACATATGAACCAGTTGAAAGCCCAAAAAATTCTTCAGCTGAAAGCTCCTATTGATCCAGATCAGTTGGAAGAAATCTTGGCACTCCGCCCACGCTCAGAAAAATTGGTCCATAAAGATGTAAAGATGCGGACTTTCATCGCAGATGATTCTTCCCGTGATGATCTCGTATCTCATGTGTATGACGTAACCCGCGGGTATATCGAACCGGAAAAAGATACCTTGGTCTGCATCGATGACTCTATTGTACGGGGGACAACTTTGAAGAAGAGTATCTTAAATATCTTGTCTAAGTTGGAGCCCTACAAGATACTTATTGTCTCTTCAGCTCCTCAAATCCGTTATCCAGACTGTTATGGGATCGACATGTCTAAGATTCATAAGCTGATCGCATTTCAAGCTGCAATTTCGCTTTTGGAAGAGACTGGTCAAACGCACATTATCGAGGAAGTTTATCAAGAAATTAAAGCCATGGAAGCTAACCGCACCATGTACTATAAGAACGTAGTGAAGGCCATATATGCTCCGTTCACAGAGGATGAGGTAGCGGCAAAGATTACAGAAATTCTTTCTCCTGAGCATATCCCTTGTAAACTAGAAATCATTTTCCAGCCCTTGGAAAACCTCTCCAAGGCCATTCCAGATCATCTGGGAGATTGGTATTTCTCAGGCGATTATCCTACTCCTGGCGGGAATCGCGTAGTGAACCAGGCTTTTCTCAATTACTACGAAGGAAAAAATGCTCGGGCCTACCAGTTTGGTATGGT
>JBCCTX010000168.1:0-16402 GCA_039197765.1 Bacteroidota bacterium | reverse complement strand
GCAAAACTACTGGAAAGCAAGGGACTTTCGGCGGGATTTTATCACGGGGGGATGAGCTATTCCCAACGCGATGAGGCGCAAGGTAAGTGGATCCAACAGGGATTTCGCATCATGGTTGCCACCAATGCTTTTGGAATGGGAATCGACAAAGGAGACGTACGCTTCGTGATTCATGCCAATTTACCTACAGACATTGAAAGTTATTATCAGGAAGCAGGGAGAGGTGGAAGGGATGGGCAAACGGCTTTAGCCATTGCCTTTAATAATCCCATAGATCTCCAGGAGGTCAAAAGATGGAGTGAGGAAAAGTATCCTCCATGGGAACAGGTTCAAACTCACTTTGAAGGAATTTGTAGCTACTTGAAAATGCATCCTTCTGATAAAGTCTCTCCTGTAATAGAAATAGATGTTGCGGAGGTAGCACATACATTGGAAATCCGTCCACTAAAGCTCTACCGGTCTCTACAAATTCTCAACCAGGAAGGTGTAGTCAATTTTCAAGAGGGTAAGGATGATTTTGCTTATTTACAGGTTACTGCAACGCCGCAAACGGTCTTACAATACAAAGCTGAGCACCCCGATACTGAAAGACTCATTGACTATCTTCTTCGAACACTTGGAGGAACGATTTATACGCAGGAGCAGAGATTTCTGCCTCGGTCTTGGGCCAGAAGATTGAATATGGAAGAGGAGGAGCTATTGCATAAGTTAAATCGTCTGCATCAACATTTCCTGATTTCCTATATCCCTCCCAAAGGTATGCCTAGCATCCAAGTCCTGGGACCTATGAGAACGCTTCGAAAAGAAGAGGTTAACTGGGATAAATATCGTTTTCTCAGGAAACAGGTTATGGCACGCTTCCAGGAAATGGAATCCTATATCCATCAAACGGACCTTTGCAGAAGCCTTTTTATCCAACAATACTTTGGAGAAAAAGACCACCAACCATGTGGAAAGTGCGATGTCTGCATTGGACGAAACAAAACCCAGGTTTCCGATAAAGAATTTAATCGCATCCAAACCGCACTGGTTCGGTACCTCCATAGGTATCCTGGAACCCTTTACAAGGAAATTCTCCATGCGGTCCAGGCAGGATCACCAGCCCAAAAGGAGAAGGTACTTCGTTACCTTCTTGACAAGCAGGTCATCCAAATAGCTGAAAATGGAAGCCTTTTCCTGCCAAAATGACAGTAATTTTCAGGTACTATTTGCTTAAATCTAGCAATACTGTCAGGTTTCCGACAAAAAAGAGCTCCAAAAGAACCGATTGGCATCTTTCTAGCAACTTGCATCGTATTTGCAAGTGAGGATTATATAAGTAGAAAGAGAAACTATGGAAATTGCACACAACAGAAACGAACTTAGTCCACAAGGCGCCCAGGACCTTGCGGAAATATTGGATAGATTACTTTCCGATGTTCAGGTATACCACCAGAATATTCGTACCCTTTCTTGGGATCAAGGATTAAAGCCTTTCCTTCTGTTGAGTTCCAGCCTGGGACAGCTCGATCAGATGGTACACAACGGGGAGAATATACTAGCAGATCAGATTCTTTCCTTGGGACATACTCCTACTAGTCAACCCAGTACCCTTTTGTACAAGACCAATATCCAGCCCATTGAAGAAGTAATGGGATTTGACCACGCCATTATGACCTTGGTTTCAGGCAGTCGCCAATTACTAGAAACCATCCAAGACGTATTCGACAAAGCTGTGGACTTAGAAGAACCTCACACCATGAATCTTATGAGCCAAGTAGCCAAACAGGTATCTTGGAACATTAGTTTCTTTACCCAAATGCGCTTAGCGCAGTGGAATTGATTATAGGTTCTAGGTTCAAGTAGGCTAGTAGAAAATGAATTTCCTTTTGTAGAGACGGATTGAGCAGCTGTAAAGGTGGAAGAACCTCTAAACCCATACTTATGCGTTGGGTATAGGAGGATGAAGTTAATATTGGTTTTTTTTCATCCTTAAGCCCCTTCTCTTGCCCTAGAGTCTAATTCTGTAAGAGTTTTTATCTAAGATTATCAGGTAATTTGAACGGAATCTTTCCTTCTCAGCATCTCCGAAGTTCTCGGAATTTAAAGTCCTTATCCTTTTGAGGGTTAGATATTTTTACACAAAAAATTCATACAATTTCTCCTAAATAATTGATACCTTCGCAGCTTTTAGGGGTGTCGGAATAATCGTTGAGGGTTGTGAGTTTAGGGTTATTTATTTTTCCTAGCAAAAATAGACTCAAGATCCTAAACCCTATAAACTCTGAACTCTCCCGACTGAGATTATACCCTTTGAACCTGATTCAGTTTGTACTGACGTAGGAAAAAAGTTATGCAACAAGACCTTGTATCTTTATGGGAGCGGGTGCGCGAGCAATCCCCCCTTGTCCACAATATCACCAACTATGTGGTGATGAATACCACTGCCAATGCGCTATTGGCAGTCGGAGCCTCTCCAGTCATGGCACATGCCGAAGAAGAAGTAGTAGATATGGTAAACATCGCTTCCTCTCTGGTCATCAATATTGGAACCTTGAGTCCGCGATGGGTATCTGCTATGAAGTTGGCTATGGCGCGTGCAAAGCAGTTGGAAAAACCTATCGTACTGGACCCTGTCGGTGCAGGGGCCACTCCCTATCGGAATCAGGTACTCCAAGAATTACTGGAAATCGCTACTCCCTCCGTTATTCGGGGAAATGCATCTGAGGTTATGGCATTGGTAGCCACACAGCGACAGACCAAGGGGGTAGATAGTACTGACTCTTCTCTGGATGCTATTGAAGCAGGGAAATTTCTGGTGTCAAAACTCCACTGTACTGTTTGTATCAGTGGAGCTGTAGATATCATCTTAGCCCCTTCTCACCAAGTACACCTCAAAAACGGTGATCCCTTGATGGCCAAGGTTACGGGAATGGGCTGTACTGCTACTGCACTCATTGGCGCTTTCTGTGGAGTTACAGATGACACCTTTCTCGCCACTACAGCTGCTATGGCGGTACTAGGGGTTACAGGAGAACTTGCTGCCAAAGAAGCTCAGGGTCCTGGGAGTATGCAACTCCGACTATTAGATCACTTGTATAGTATGGAACCATCTGCATTGACCGAATACCTTTCTCTCACGCATGTTTGAGCTATGTCTGGTTACGGATGAGAAAGCCTGTAAGGGCCGCCCCCTTCCTGAGGTAGTTGCAGCTGCTGTCAAGGGAGGGGTAAGCATTGTCCAACTCCGGGAAAAAGAACTTGATAGTAGACATTTTTTACGACGGGCAGAATTACTCTTAGAAATACTTGCCCCTCAGGGAATCCCCCTGATTATCAATGATCGGGTGGATATAGCCTTAGCCATTTCGGCAGATGGTGTTCATGTAGGGCAGCAAGATATGCCCATTCCCCAGGTAAGGGAATTGCTCTCTCCCTACTCCATTGTAGGGCTTTCCATTGAAAATTTGGACCAAGGTATAGCGGCCCAATCCCTGGAAACAACGTATTATGGGGTTGGTCCTATTTTTACCAGCCCAACCAAGGCAGATGCGGCCCCTGCTATGGGCCTCATAAAATTGAAGGAACTCAGGGCACAGACCTCTAGACCCCTCATGGCAATTGGGGGAATAACTATAGACAATGCACGTGAGGTCATTCAAGCTGGAGCAGATGGACTAGCTGTGGTCTCTGCTATTTGTTCGGCAGATGACCCTGAAGAGAGCGCAAGAAAATTGCGACAAATTGTAGATGAGGAATTGCGATTGAGGGGGACAAAGGATTGAAAGAGCTTACTTCAAATTACGGTAAAAAACCTTTCAAAAAAGGTCTCTCTATAAATAAATACCTAACTATTTAGTCTCGGTTTTGGGGTATTGCCTCATCCTGCATGGTCCTCCCCTCGGGAATATCCGTGTGTATAATCACCTTCTCAGCCAACATTCTATTCATGGGAAATACGACCTTTGCATTGCCGATGTCTAGCGTAAGCGCTGTAGAAGTAATTTCATGAATTACACCTCGATGACCCTCAATTTCTATCTCTTGGCCTACTCCAAATTGATACTTACTGTAATAAGCTGTAAGGATACTTGAGAGGATGTCCCGCGAAGCAAAGCCATAAGCAATAGAGAAGGCCAGAATACTCCCTCCAATTAATATAAAAAGGGTAAACGTAATGATTTGGGTATCTATTCCTGCCTGGTTTAAGGCAGTAATTCCTATAGCGATAAGCAGGATATAAAAAACCACTGAGGAGATAAACTTCCATGCAGGTAAGCCAAAGGATTGACAGGCATTAGCTACGACTTTTTTGATCCAGTCGGCAAGGTAGAATCCAAATGCCATGATTAAGGCTGAGGTAAACAGTCTTGGAATGAATTCTATCAATGCCCCGATTTGCTCGGTAACGATCTGAAGCCCCAATTGCTCAGCTGCACTTAGGATAAATATCAGCATCAAAAGCCAATAAATCACCCTTTTGATAATAGAAATGGGCCTTAATTCAATTCCACTTTCCTTGAAAAAATCTGTTTCATTCAACCTATCCGCTAGCCTATCCAAGCCAATTTTGGAAAGGAGTTTACCAAAAGCTCCCGAAACGATTTTGGCAAAGATCCATCCAAATAGCAAAAATGAAAGGGCAATTACCAAACTGGGTAATACTTCTATAAGTTGCGTGATGACCTTCACAAAAGAATCGCGCACGCTCGTCAGAATGTCCGGATTTGTGTTTACTTGAAGGGGGATTATTGATAGCATATAGGGTTTGATTGGCATAAAAGGAATTTCTGGCATTACACCTAGCTGAGGTTTTATTCATTTTTAGCATCCGAGTTACCTTCATTCCGGATCGGGGAATCCGGAGAAAGTGAACCAGCAAAGGTATTACTTGCTTTGAAGAAGAATAGGTCTACAAGATCCAATACCAATTTCATAGAATCCAGGTTACTCAACGTTTCTTTTTTTACTTCTGGTGGAAGCGTAGCCTCTGGCTCTATTTTCTTGAAATTGTTATTACGGGTCATTTGTCTAAACTTCTTCTAGTTCTAATTCCTGTACAACCATCTTCACACGTTGCCGTGCCCTAGAAAGTCGCATTTTGACAGCACTTTCAGATATATCCAGTTCACCCATAATTTCCTTGATGGATATATCGTCTTGATACTTCATTAGAAGGAGCTTTTTCTCACTTGGATCGATCCGATCCAAGGCTAGTTTAAGTTGGTCCACCCTATAGCGCAGGATTTCGAGATCTTCTAAGTCGTCATCTGCATGGTCGTGATGGTCTCCGATTTCCACCTGTTTAACCTTGCTACTCTTGCGGTAGTGTTCCACACAGAAGTTGTAAGTAATCGCATACAACCACGTAGAAAACCGACTATTCCCTTTAAATTTTGCTAATTGGAAGAAAACTTTGAGAAAAATATCCTGAACCATATCCTGTGCCACAGACTCATCCTTTACGAAACTAATGCATTTACGGTAGACCTTGTTGGAGTACCGGTCGTAGAGAATGCCATATAAATCAGATTTTCCTTCTTTTACTATGGCGCGAACAATGGCCTCATCAGGCCTTGAACGGGGGTTGTCGTCGGAAGTAGTATGCAATTCTGTTGTTGAATTAATTCAGGCTAAATTAGTATGAAGGTTAAATAGTTCAAAGAGAAAATCGATAGATTGTTTGTGGTTTTGTTGTATAGGTTCAAGATTTAGACTCAATTTTTCACAAAGGTCACTAATTTCTGTACATAACCTGATTAATAGCCTCAGTTACTCGCTTAGCATTAGGTAAAAATGCTTCTACATAAACAGAAGAATATGGAAGAGGAACATCCCTTCCTGTTACTCGAACGACAGGTGCATCTAAGTAGTCAAAGGCCTTGCGCTGAATCATGTAGGCCACTTCGCCTGATATAGAAGCCAGGGGCCAAGCCTCTTCAACAAAAACGCAACGATTTGTTTTTTTAACGGATTCAATGATGGTATCGTAGTCTATAGGGCGTAGAGACATGAGATCAATCATTTCTACTTCTATGCCCTCCTTGGCCAAGGCTTCACACGCCTCAATACAAGGATGGACCATTTTACCATAGGAAATAAGGGTAGCTGCATTTCCTTCTCTTATTACTTCTGCGGTATCTAAAGGAAGTAAGAATTCATCCTGATCTGGCACCTCTCCTTTCAGACCGTACATCTGTTCAGATTCCATTACAAGTACAGGGTTTTCATGTCGAATGGCAGATTTCAAAAGCCCTTTCCCTGTGCGAGGGGTGCTGCAGGATACTACCCGCAGCCCGGGGCAATTGGCATACCAGCTCTCAAAACTTTGAGAGTGGGTAGCTGCTAGCTGGCCAGCAGAGCCACTTGGACCACGAAAAACAATGGGAATATTGAACTGCCCTCCACTCATTTGATACATCTTAGCAGCATTGTTAATAACTTGATCTATCGCCACTAAGGAAAAATTGAAGGTCATAAACTCTATGATAGGTCGAAGGCCAATCATTGCAGAGCCGACTCCTACTCCTGCAAACCCCATCTCTGATATCGGAGTATCTATAACGCGCTTTGCTCCAAACTCATCCAGCATGCCCTGGCTAACTTTGTACGCTCCATTATATTCTGCAACTTCTTCTCCCATTAGATACACATTGGGATCACGTCGCATCTCTTCTGACATAGCTTCCCGCAAAGCTTCCCGAAATTGAATGGTCTTCATATCACTCGAACTTTTTTCGTTTTGTATTTCACAATAAGACATTTGTAGGCTGTAGAAAAGTACTCTCAAGTAAACCCTTTCATTCGCCTACTGGTATTGGAAAGCGAATATACTGAGAATGTGTTTAATTTCAGATTTATTTGGACAAGAATCAGATATCATCAAATTTGCATTCTAATTCAAGTCCCATGAAAGTTTCCATCATCCAATACAATGCAGGAAATATCCAGTCCGTAATTTTCGCCCTACAAAGATTGGGGCTGCAGCCCATTCTAACGGATAATCCCACAGAAATCCAGACTGCCGACCGAGTTATTTTCCCTGGCCAAGGAGAAGCAAGCTCTGCCATGAACTTCCTCAAGGCAAGAGGGTTGGATCGCTTAATTGTAGATCTTACACAACCCTTTCTGGGAATATGTCTAGGAATGCAACTAATGTGTGCTTACTCCGAAGAAAATGATACCGAATGCTTGGGAATGTTTTCCAATAAGGTCCGGAAGTTCTCTCCCCATCAGCCCGACCAAAAAGTTCCTCAAATGGGATGGAATCTCTTAAAAGACCCAACAGGTCCTTTGTTTGAAAATTTACCCCGCGAGGCCTTTGTGTATTTTGTACACAGCTATTTTGTGGAATTGGGTTCTTTCACTACCGCAAAGGCAGATTACATTATCCCCTTTACTGCGGCCTTGCAGAAAGATAATTTTTACGCCACCCAATTCCACCCTGAAAAAAGCGGAGATGTTGGGGCAAAAATCCTGGAGAATTTTTTACAAATTCCCGCTTAAACTAATTGTTCTCCTTTACCACATTTTGGTGTAACTTCGACGAGATTTTAATCTTCTACCATTCTAACCTAAGTTCGTAGTATGTCTACTTCTAATTATGATGTAACGGTGATTGGCTCAGGACCCGGAGGATATGTTGCCGCGATTCGTTGCGCACAGCTCGGGATGAAAACGGCTATCATTGAAAAAGAGGATACCCTGGGAGGGACTTGCCTGAATGTCGGATGTATCCCATCCAAAGCGATGCTTGACTCTTCAGAGCATTTCTTCCAGGCGAAACATCAATTCTCGGAACATGGAATTTTGCTGAAAGACCTCGGAGTTGATCTCAAGCAAATGGTGAAGCGAAAGGCTGAAGTTGTCGATAAAACTACTTCAGGAGTAGATTTCCTCATGAAAAAAAATAAAGTGGATGTGTTCAAGGGATGGGGTTCCTTTGAAACGGCGAATAAGCTGTTGGTCGCCAAAGAGGATGGGTCCTCAGAAACGATTGAGACCTCTAAAGTGATCATTGCTACGGGATCTGAACCCGCATCGCTTCCTGGAATTGAAATCGATGGCACACATATTATCAGTTCTACAGAAGCCCTCGAGCTTACTGAACTTCCCCAGCATATGGTAGTCATTGGGGGTGGTATCATCGCGACTGAAATGGCTTCTGTATTTGGCCGTTTGGGATCGAAGGTTACCATTTTAGAATATGCTGATAGGCTGATCCCAGGTATGGATGGAGCTTTGGGGAAAGAGTTGGCAAAGGTGCTTAAAAAAGAGCTAGAAATAGAAATAAACCTTAGCCATAAGGTCACAGGAGCTGAAATCAAAGGGAAAAAAGTAACGGTAACCGCTGAAAATAAGAAGGGTGAATCTGTACAGATAGAAGGAGATATTTGCTTAATGGCGGTCGGGCGTAAGCCTTTTACAGACAAGTTAGGATTAGATAAAATCGGTATAGAAACCGATAGAGGGAGAATTCCGGTAAATGACCAGCTTCAAACCTCTGTCCCAGGCATTTATGCCATTGGGGATGTAATTCGGGGAGCCATGCTCGCCCACAAAGCCTCCGAAGAAGGAATGTTTGTGGGAGAAGTAATTGCTGGGCAACATCCTCACATCAATTATCGAGCTATACCCGGAGTTGTGTATACATGGCCAGAAGTGGCAGGGGTAGGATATACAGAAGAAGAGCTAAAGGCAGACAAAGTTCCCTACAAAAAAGGACAGTTTCCTTTCAAAGCCTCGGGTAGGGCTCGTGCCAGTATGGATGATAGTTTCGGTTTTGTAAAAATTCTCTCCCATTCCGAAACAGATGAGATGCTAGGGATGCATATTATCGGGCCACGTGCAGCTGATATGATTATGGAAGGCGTTATGGGCTTAGAATTTAGGGCCTCAGCAGAAGATTTGGCCATATTTTCTCATCCACACCCTACTTTTTCAGAATCTATCAAAGAGGCTGCCTTGGGAGCTACAGGAGACCGCATCATCCATCTCTAGATTCCCAGATTATTCACTAAGTAAGATTTTTCAAAAAAAAGTAGCAAATGATCCTGAGAAAGTCACTTTCTCGGGATCTCTGGCAGATTTTTTGTTAAATTTTTCACGGATTGCTCTCCTGATGTTGGTATGTCCCTAATCCACCCTTTTTGAGTCAGGTAATATTATCAGAAAATATATTCAAGTAAAACGCACAAAAATTTATTACATTTATTCGAGATACTTTAAGCTTCTTTTTTCTTTAAAATATGAAAATGGGCTGTATATGAACTCTTACCTCTACATTAAATCTCCCCTCTTGTTCAACCCCAATAAGCTTCAAAAAGAAGTCCAAGATATTATCCAACACTTGATTTCTACTAAGGAGTTAACGAAAGGCTGGGAATCTATTAACCTCTTAGAGGTGAGCTTTCAGAAGGATTCTTATCTCTCTTACGTGCTCAATTTTTTCGATGCTCCCAAGGAGTCTATGGAGCTTAAAAGAGTTGTGCCTGCTACCAAAGAGGAAGAAAGCAGCTTACATTCGGATGCTTCGGATAGTGTTCCCATCTATATTCCCATAAATGCACCAGGTAAATCTATTTGTAGGTTAAATGAGCAAAATGTGTGTATGGCTTCAGGAGAATGTTGGATTATTCCCCCTTCAAGTACATTTTCCCCCCTCCATATGCCTCAAATTCATCTGTGCATAACCCTGAAGCCGAGTACCTGGACTAAAGGCTTTGTCAGTCTAGGAGAGCGATTCATCCAAGACGACCTTAGCCTACCAAAGGAAGAAGCCTTAGCTCCTTTAGGGAAGGAACTAAGGCCTGGTTATTTTCAAAAGTTTCTTCCTTGGGCTTCTGGAACATCCACCCTAGGAAAACTGTAGGGAATACTTCAAGTCTTAACAACAAAATTTGTGTACTCCCTAATAAGTATCATAAGTAAGGGAAGGTAGCTCCTCCGAACAATGCAGCTTCTTCCAGCTCCTCTTCGATACGAAGAAGTTGGTTATACTTAGCAATACGATCACTTCTCGAAGCCGATCCAGTCTTTATTTGCCCAGCATTAAGTGCTACAGAGATATCAGCAATGGTGGTATCCTCAGTTTCTCCACTTCTATGGCTAATAATGCTACTATACTTATTTTTGGTAGCCATTTGAACGGCGTTTATTGTTTCTGTAAGGGAGCCTATCTGATTTACTTTAACCAAAATAGAGTTGGCTACGTGATTTTGTATTCCCTTGGATAGAAACTCTACATTTGTAACAAATAAATCATCTCCTACCAACTGCACTTTGTCTCCCAATACACTGGTCAACTCCTTCCAACCCTCCCAGTCATTTTCATCCAGCCCATCCTCGATCGAGACTATCGGATAGCGATCGCACCAATCTTTCCAGTAGCTTACCATGTCCGAAGAGCTCAGCTCATCTCCTGTGGAAAACCGGAAGACATACTTTCCTTTTTCTTTGTCATAGAATTCAGAGCTAGCTGCATCCAGTGCCAGGTAGATATCTTCTCCGGGGCGGTATCCAGCCTTTTCAATGGCCTCCATCACCGTCTTCAGGGCATCTTCATTAGAGCTGAAGTTTGGTGCATAGCCTCCTTCATCTCCCACATTGGTGCTTAGTCCTCTGGATTTCAATACTTTTTTGAGGTTGTGGAACACTTCAGCCCCCATGCGAAGGGATTGGGAAAAATTTTCGGCCTTAACAGGGACAATCATAAATTCCTGAATATCCACAGAATTATCTGCATGGCTTCCTCCATTCACAATATTCATCAATGGGACAGGAAGGGTTCTTGCATTTACCCCGCCTATGTATCTATATAGGGGTAAACCCGCACTCAAGGCCCCTGCTTTAGCCACTGCCAGAGAAACACCGAGGATGGCGTTAGCCCCTAATTTTCCCTTATTGGGAGTACCATCTAGATCAATCAGCATTTTATCAATAGCAGGTTGATCATATACCAAATAGCCTTCTAATTCAGGGGCTATTACATCATTGACATTTTCTACTGCCTTCAACACGCCTTTTCCCAAAAATCTCTCCTTGTCACCGTCGCGCAGTTCGACAGCTTCGTGCATTCCAGTACTTGCCCCTGAAGGAACAGCTGCTCTGCCTAAGATGCCCTCTGCAGTCAACACTTCGACTTCAACAGTAGGATTGCCTCGAGAGTCTAATATTTCCCTGGCCTGGATAAGTTCAATGTAGCTCATGAAGGAATGTAATTAAGGAGGTTTAAGGTTTATAGAAAGTTCGTGATTTGTTGGTCTCGTTTCGTCTAATAATAGGGTAACCATGCCCTGTGATTTTGAATACTTCGCGGGCAAATATAGCATTAAAAATTATCTGCCAAAACGCTAACGAGTTTGAATACTTCTTTTTCACCTGTTTGTTGATTCACCACCTCAAAAACCACCACGTACATACCAATAAGTGCCTTTTCCATCTCGTCGTTCCGTCCATCCCAAAAGAAACTTCCTGGACCTGGATCCAGCAAGGTATTGTTCTGAACCGTTCGTATGAGTCTTCCATTGACATCAAATATCCGAACCCTTCCATTTACTCCTACAAAATCAAAATCGTAGTTTATCGCTAAGACGTCCTTTATTCCATCTCCATTGGGCGTAAACGTAGTTTCTGGAAGGGAAACCTCACTTTCAGGTTCTACCAGGTCTACCAGCTGAGAGTTGGCATATCCGGGGGTAGCAAAATTCACTGTTGCAGAAGCCGAGTGCCAGTTTCCTGGATCTTGTACAGGAAGTTCAAGCGACAAACGTTCTAGGGAAACTCCTTCATCATCTGCAAGGGTAGGAAAATGAAAATCGTCTAGGTATTCGAATATCTCTAGTGTATCTCTCAAGGTAAAGAGGACCACAATTCCCTCAGCGTCCGCATAAGATGGGAAAGATTCCATTTGATAGAAGCTAGCCGTATCTGGGGATTGATACTGATCCTGTTGAAATGATACATCTGAAGTCAAACAAAGAATCTTCCCTGGCAGGAAGAGTACACTTTGTGCGGCTATCTGTTTCACATTGGTAAACTCCCGGGTATCTGGATCCACTTCTCCCAGGAAGAGGTCCTGAAGATCCAGTACTTTATCAGAAGTATTGACGATTTCTACAAAGTCAGCCCCACCAGGCACTGGGTTAAAGAGAATTTCATTGAGTACAATATCTCCGGGGGCGATCGTTTCTGGAAACCCAAAGCTGGTAGAACCCCTTATCTCATTTCCTCCACAATCTCTAAGTCCCGAAAAGGTAAGTGTGTACAAAAAGGAAGAGTCCAGTGGGTCATTTAACAAAAGAGAGACCCTATCAAAAGCTGGAGCCCCTGGGAGACCTAAAATCGGAGAACCAATGGTAGGGGATATAAGATAATTTTCTCCCATTTGAAGAGATTCCGAATCCATTTGTTCGCTAAAGAAAACCTCCAGGGTGAAAGCATCTACTATCCGAACACCAACTAATGTCGGTGGAATTGTATCTTGAAAAGTCCCCAGAATACTATTGGCCGTTCCAGGCGTACCTCCTGCTTCGTCGCGGGATGCGGACCAGTTTCCAGGGGTATTACAGTTAATAAAGTTGGGATCTATTTTCTCTAGGGAAAATCCCCCGTCGGCCTTTACCTCATTGTTGTACCATTCGTCTGAGTAGAAGACATAATCTATTTGAATACCTAAATCATTGAGTAAGAATAGACTATCGGTTCGATTACCCAAGGAGGGAAAACTCGAAACGGGAATGGCCTTTCCAAAGGGCTGATAGGCTTCAACATCCTGACTCCGGCATAATATAGCATAGCTCTGAGGCTCCAGAAGGGCCTCGGCCCAAGTTCCTTCACCACTCGGATCTTGGAGACTCCAGTTGGAAATATCCAAAATCTTGGCGCTTCGGTTAAATATTTCTACATACTCTATTTCCGGTAAGCCTACCTGGGGACTGGGATCTGCAAAAATTTCGGTAATCACTACCTCAAAGGGATCGGCATCCTGCCCCAAGGAAAATTCTTCACTTTCTCCTTGAGCAAGGATGTTCCCATAGCAATCAGCTATTCCCGATACTTCCAATCTGTAAGCGATGCCCCGAACCAAGGATTCCGTTAAAGCCAAATGAACACAGCTGAAATCGGGCCCTTGAGGGGTTACCTGAGAGACAATAGATTGACCATTGATAAGGTAATTTTCAGTATTAGCAGAAGAAGTCAAGGTGATGGATTCAGAAAAACATACTTGGAGCGTATCAGGAGCAATGGGAAGTATACCCATGATCTCAGGTGGACTTTGATCGGGTTCAGATCGTATGATACTATTCTCCTCAGCGGGAGTTCCTCCATTTTCATTTGCCGAAGCCTGCCAATTGGTAGAGGGTACACAGGCATTTCCCTCCAGATCTATCCGTTCTAATGCATATCCCCCATTATCCTTTTCAGTATCTCGGTACCAAGAGATTTCGTAGTCCACAGAGTCGAGAAGCGTTCTCAGGGCACTCCGAAGTCCCAGATTGTCCCTGCTGTTTGTCAAGGTAGGCCAAGGATCCACGGGAATAAGGTTCTCTATCCCGGAGAATAAATTTATAGAATCTGCTGGGACTAATAGGACATAGGATTCGGAGGGGAAATTATAATTGGGGAGGGTCCCAACTGTCGATCCATTTGAGAGGGTCCAATTTTCTAAGTTGAAGGTATTCTCTGACAAATTGTAGAGCTCGATATACTCTGAATTGGGAAGTCCCACCGCTGGGCTGGGATCCGCCATGATTTCTGTTACAATTACCTCTCCTGATTGGGGTTCTTCCCCCAGGCTCAAAGAAATTGTGGAATTCCCGGTAAGGAGATTTCCTTTACAATCCTGTACAGCAGAAAAGTCTAAGGCATATTCTGTCCCGATTTCCAGATCAGTATTTAGGGCAATACGCACACACTTAAAATCTGGGGCAATAGCGGTTACGGATTGAATTTCGATTTCAGGGGAAAGAGAATAGGTAGTGGGATTTTCTGCTATAAGGATATCCAGGGTTTCATCAAAACACAACGCTATCGAGTCAGCATCTAGGATTCGGAAGTCCACCAAGACAGGGCCTGTTTCGTCTAGGGCCCTGCTAAAGATACTGTTCACCCTGCCAGGTGTACCACCAGAGGGATCCGCTGATGCCGACCAATTGGTAATGGGAATACAAAAGGTCGTATCTGGATTGATGCGCTCAAGCGAGTAGCCTCCACCCGACTTATCTTCATCCCCATACCAGGCTATGTCGTAATCCACCGTATCCATAAGGATTCCCGTAGGGGTCCGCAAGCCTAAATTATCTCCCGCATTTGTGAGAGAGGGCCAACTAGCTAGGGGAATAACCTGGCCAAAATCCGCAAATCGGGCGGTGTCTTCGGGTGCTACCACGATGGCATGGTCTCCTGCACCTAAAATAGCCCCAGGAAAGGTCGAGACATTAGATCCGTTGGAGAAAGTCCATCCCTGAAGGAAATAAGAGTTTTCAGAGCGATTAAACAACTCGAAGTATTCAACTTCGGGAAGGCCTACTGAATCTCTAGGGTCGGCCATGATTTCGTTTATGACAACTTCTCCTGCACTTGGCGTCCTACTCACTAGCAATTCTTGACTTACAGTTCCTTCGAGTACATTTCCCCGACAATCACTCACTCCCGAAACACTCACTTGATATATGGTTCCCGGGCGCAAAGCAGAAGTAAGAGCAACCCGAGCACAGGTTTGGTCCACATCTGCAGTAAAGGCTTCGAGCACAATCAAGTCTGGATCAATGGAGTAATTTGACTCATCTCCTAGGGTTTGGGGATTCATACTTTCAGAAAAACAAAATAAGAGGGTATCTGGAGAAACTACCGAAACCGACTGCAATGTTGGTGAATCCATTTCATTAGCTAGGAAGCTAGCGCTATTGGCAAACCCTGGGGTTCCCCCCGTATCAGCCTCTGCGGCAATCCAATTGGCAAACGGTGGGCAAGCGGTAGGCCCCGACTCAATCCTTTCGAGTGAGAATCCCCCTCCCGCTTTCGCCCCATTCTGATACCAATCGGTACGATAACTTACCGAGTCTATCTGGGGAGCTAGCAGATTTGTGCGAAGGGTAATTGTTCCCCCTCCATTTGGTAATGTAGGCCAGGGAGATACAGGGAGGATATTAGGCAGATTGGGAAATAATAACTCATCACCAGCAGGAACCAACAGTACAATTTCTCCAGCCTCCAATGTGTATGCGTTTAGTGTAGGACTTCTAGTCCCATTCGAAACTACCCAGCCATCCAAGTTGAAAGGGGAGGAAGAAGTATTGAATAATTCAATATACTCCGTCTCTGGTAATCCTACACTAGGATTGGGATCTACCATGAGCTCGTGAAAGACAATGTCTCCTTCTAGGGGATCAAACCCTAAAAAGACCTCTCCTGTTAACGGACCATTGGATGGATTGCCGCTACAATCTGTCAATCCTGTTATCTCTAATTGATAGGTAATTCCCCGGGTTAGGGTATCACTAAGCCCTAAGACCACACAAAGAAAATCCAGACCTTCAGCCTGTGCGAAATTGACCTGAATAGAGGCGCCAAGTGTGTAGTTTCCTACTGTCTCCAACGTACTTTCATCCATACTCTCTGAAAAACAGATACGCAAACTATCCCGGCCTAATAGCGATACAGAACTAAGTGTGGGGGCCATGGTATCTCCTACTGTAGAAAAAACACTGTTCTCTGCGGCAGGCGTACCCCCTATGTCCGCATTAGAGGCGGTCCAGTTTGTACTGGGAGGACAACTCACTGGATCAGGAGAAATCCTTTCCAAAGAATACCCTCCATCATCTTTGTCTGGGTCGCCATACCAGTTCCTTGAATAGGCTACACTATCTATTGCTTGATCCAGTGTATTCCGCAACCAAATCTCATCTCCCCCGTTGGGAAGCCCCACCCAAGGTGCAGTCTGTATAACTGCCTCGATTCCAGGCCAAACAGCCGCTGAATTTGAATTGGAGAGTATGACATATTCCCCTGGACCAAGCGTATATTCAGGTAAAATCCCTTGTCTACTTCCATTATCGATCTTCCAGCCCGATAGGTTAAAGCTTTTTGCAGAGCGATTGAACAATTCCAGGTATTCAACTCTGGGAAGTCCTACAGAAGGAGTGCTGTCTGCATAAATTTCATTGATAATTACCTCCCCGGGTAGCGAAGGGTCAGTAACCTCTACCATAAAGGAGACGGTTGTATCTTCCAACGTGTTGCCACTGAGGTCATTTAGCCCTGAAACCGTAAGCAGGTAGGAAACATTGGGGGTAAACGCTTGGATAAAATTCAGGCGAATGATAGCTGGGTTTTGAAGATCAGGTGTAGCGGCAAAAGGATTTCCTATACCCTGATCTACTGTAAAATTCGCTACAGGGACAGGAGTTTGGGCATTGATCGG
>JBCCTX010000167.1:0-16490 GCA_039197765.1 Bacteroidota bacterium | reverse complement strand
CTATTACGCATCATGAGGCCTGCTTTTGTTAAAGCATCTGCTCGTGTAAGATCTGTCATGCGAACAGAAACCTCCCCATCTCCTTTAAGTTTGCGGTACATAAAGTGAAACTGATCTGATGTGCTCCAGATATCTGCTCCTGCCCCTTTTAAGGTATAAACCCCATTTTCCTCACAAGACTCCCCTGTAACACCGGTATTCCCAATATCTGCTCCAGTCCAATTGCTGGGAGCATCGCAGGTATTTGTAGGCGGAGGAGGAGGTGGGGGTGGGGGAGGCGTGGAAGATCCATCAGGCTTAACGATGTTGAAGCCTGTCGCTCCCAAGTTATTACCTAAATGCATTTTGGTAGGACCTGTAAATTTGACTACGTAGCGATCTTCTGGCCTGATTGCACCAGGTCTTTTGTCTGCAGACTGGTGTCGATACACCCCCCAACGAATATGTGGGCAATTGTCAGTAGGAAGCATTGTGGGAGTATTGAGCTGGGCAGTGGGATTGGCATAGTTGAAAGGTTGGTTGGTACCTACCTCTTTTCTCCATACTTTAATATATCCATCATTTCCTTTGCTGTATTTGATTTCAATTACCCAGTCATACCACTTATTTTCCTTTACAATTCCAATGTCTCTCCTTTGTTGCCCTTGGGTTCTAGTCATGAGCTGGAGTATTGCTCCAGAAGCCATATTAATTTGTGTAGCAGGACTGCCCGCTCCACAATTACTCCGAAATTGCATTGTAGTCGTGACATGGGACATATCCAGATCTGTCCATTTCTCAGACCAACCCATCCAAAGGGTTTGTCCCTCTTGGACACCCATGTCCCGATAGGGACCATAGGAACTGATCTCTGCCCGTTCAGCCGTGAAGTTTTGGTTACAGGTCTCCTCAAGATTGGCATTGGTCCAGTGCTTAACTGAAAAGCTGCCAGAAAAACGCCTTTCTTCGGTACTGCCAAAGGTAACTCTTGATCCTTGGGTATTTCCTTTGCTGCCTGGCTGGTTCCCCCCCCCACAATTGATGGCTTTCCCCCAAAAATTTAGTCCATTATCTCCTTGGTCCCACTTGAAATGCCTTAAGGGCGTTTGGGCGGAAAGGGAAAAACTAACTATTAAAAGCAAGGAAGCAATTCCCAACACCCTCAAGAAGGGTAGGGGGAAAACATGTTTTCGGTAGAGTTGTTTTACTGTCATCGTGTGTACTTGTTGATAAATGATTAAATGACTTTCATGTATCTCCAAATACCCTGACGAAGCGTTTCTTCCCGAATAGGAAAAGGATTTTTGATAAAAAATAATTAAATAAAAAATATTTTTAGGAGGATACAGCTGTTACATTGTAACACAATTATTCTACCCTTCTTTAGGGGTAAAACCTTTTAAGAGAGCGCACCCGGAATGAAAACAAACTCCTTTATCTTACTAGTTTTTTCCTTGTTTATAATACCAGGCCTCAAAGCGCAAGAATTTGCCCCAATAGGAGCAAAGTGGTGGTACCTGATATCCCCAGAACAAGAAAACGCTGACTCCTTGAGGGTAGCTGAAAGTATCTTTGAAGTAAATGCGGATACTATTATCCAGGGGAAAAGGTGCAACATCATCCAAGAGTTTTTCAAATCAACTAGAGAGCTTTGTTGCAAGGAATATGTGTATTCAGAGGGAGATTCTGTTATGATTTGGATCAATAATTCCTTCCACAAACTATTCGATTTCAACGCTAAGGTAGGAGATACCATTACCGTAATTGAGGATCCCTTTCCAGGTCTTTTCAGTTTCAAAAGGGATGACCCTGACTTTTATTATCAAAAGTTTGAATATAGAATTGATTCCATTGGATTCCTTTTCATAAATGGAGACTCTTTGTTGGTTCAACACGTTTCGGGTGGGGATCCTGAAGTATTAGCATGGGGGTTTCAAGATGTAGAAACCTTTTCAGGTTCCGCTCAAATAGTAGAAGGTGTTGGAAATATTGGGAGGTTTACTCCCTTAGGTATGCTGTTGGTTACGGGTTGGATTGATAGGCCCCCTCCAAAATTATCTTGCTATACTGATTCTGTAAACTCATTACAATTTCTCGATTATTCATGTGATCTGTTAGACTCTATTCAAGTCTCTGTAAGAAAAGAACAAACAACTGAATTTTATTCATTCCCCAATCCTGCTTCTTCTCAATTATTCTTTAAGGATATTCCTCTAAGGGAACCTAAAGCTTCACTCTTCGACCATACGGGGAAACAGCTTAGGGAAATCAATTTACTTAGGTCTCCCCTTGATATTTCTGAACTTCCCAAGGGAATTTATTTACTGAAAATATATTCTGAATATTCTACTCTTCAGTACTATTCCCGTTTTATTAAGTATTAAAGAAGCTTTTCCTACTTTACAGCCTCCATATACAGAGAAATCTTTGGATGGGTATTGTCAAATAGGGTAAGGTCCCGCATCACGGGGGAAAAGCTTTGGCCATATCCCGAACGGAATATTTTTGAAAACCCTGCTTCTTGAAACATGCGGGTCATCTTGTCCGGATTCCACCAATTGATGTGATTGCCAGGGTATTTGGATTGGATCTCTTCCTCGCATTTAGAAGTACAGTAGTTCAGGGCTTCTGCCAAAGGTTTTTCCGCAAAGACCTGTTTGAGTTCCTCATCAGAAATCCTTTTCTCAGCTCCATCTTTGTGCAATTCTGATGCGTTGGAAGCAAAATGGTGCAGGAAAATCTGCTCGGTAGAGGCCTGATTCATGGGCTTATTGATATTGACTCGATCGCATTCTTCTTTGCGGCTGTAGTTGTCAATCCAATAGAAATAGTTTCGGTCATCGTCTTGGTAAGCTCTATATTCCAGGTTAATATTGGGCGTGGTAATCCGCAAAATTCCGCCTTTTTTCAGGATTCTGTAAGCCTCATTGAAGAGTTTTTGTGCAGCGGCATCGGTAATGTGCTCCACGGTGTGTGAGGAGTACACAACTTCTCCACAGTCGCTGGGAATTGGAAGATCTTCGAGAGACATCAGGTCGTGATGGATCGCTGAGGGGGAAATGTCGTAATGGGAATACCAATCGCTTAGGAAGTCTACATTGGTCCAAAAAGGATGAGAAAATCCTCCCGCACCTACATTGTAAAACCGCTTATTTTCCAGGGATTCCTTGCTATATAATTGCTGGTAGATATTTAAATCCGCCTTGGGACGTTTTTTTATGTCGTATCCTAGTCCTTGAGCCAATTTCACCAATTGCTTTTTGATCATTTCTACTATTCCTTTTTGTAAAAGCCCATCTTATTCAATAAGCGTAAAGAAGCCTCGATATATTGCAAGCACTTCTTTTTTATTCAGGGCTTCAAATTAATGTATTACTTCAACACTTCCTCATAGGAAAAGTAGATAATGCGTTTGCTAAGCTGAACCCCAAGACGAGAGGCGTACTCATCATACCTTTTTTCAAACGCATTGAAAGGAGGTATTTTTGTCTTAGGAGGAATTTCTAGCTCAAAATATTTGATCGCATTGATCTTGCTCTCCTATCTCTCTTTAACAAGATCATTCCCTGTGTGGCTTTATGACTAGATATAGGTAGAGTAGTCCCACTTATAGTATTTAGATAATGCTGCAATATAAGGAAGGGTAGGGGAGAGATACCCTATTTGATTTCTCCCCTTGTAATATCGGTGTACGCTACCAGATTAAAATTTAAACACATTAGAATTTAGCAGAATATCAAGCAATTTATCGGTCCGCGACCGAGGACTAGGGCCAGTTTCCAGATTCGATAAGCAAATAAGCGTTAGTTGGTGTTTAGGGAAGCGCATCATGTAGGCACGGAAGCCCAAAGTCCGACCATCATACCAGACAATCTCTTCGCCATTGAAGTCCCCAAAAGCCAAGCCAAATGCATCGTTGGTCTTGTAATGATCGAAGATGATACGCTTGTGCATAAGCGCATAAAACTCTGGACCAGCTAATTGATGTGTATACCAATTGGCATCCCATTTGGCCAGGTCTTCCAAAGAGGAATACACCCCACTACCCGCATAATGTGGCGAATTTCGACGGACCTGTAGGAAGGGTTCGACTGACTCTGGGATATAGCCTTTTTCATAAAAATAGACAACATCGTCAGACTTTTCAGGTTCAATATATCCATCAGCACGGTTGAAGATGGGTTGAAAAATGTTGTCATTAATCAATGTGTTATGCATCCCCAATGGATCAAAAATTCTTTCTTTGGCAAATTCAGCCAATCGTTTTCCCGATAGGTTTTCTACCATTCGAGCAAGAAGCATGAAATTAACATTGCTGTAGGACCAACGACTTCCGGGTTTGTAATTCAACTCCCCGTAGTGAAGGGTTGCTGAAATCGCTGTGTCTAGAGAAAAAAAGTTTAGAGAGCTCCAATCCGTACCATTCTTTCGTTCACAATCATAATATTCCTGGAGACCGCTGCACATATACATCAGATGCTTGACTTTGATGGATTCATATGACTTTGGAATATTATCAATGTGCTGGTTGATGGGATCCTCTAGGGATAACTTTTGGTCCAGAATCAGGAGGGCAATACAGGCAGCAGTAAATTGTTTAGACAAAGAAGCCACATTGAATACTGTCTTTGCAGTAATAGGAATTTGATGTTCCAAATTAGCCATGCCATAGCCCTTTTGGAACAGAATATTTTGGTTTTTTATTACACCGATCATGTAGCCAGGCCCGTCCTCTAGGATTTCTGAGAAAAGCTTGTCTGCTTGTTCTTCCACCTCTTCGGATAGAATCGGCTGTCCAACAGCTAAAATGGAGATACCCATAAAACTCCAAACCAACAGCAATTTTGCGTTCAACATAATTCAATAGTTTTCCACTAATCAATGGATAACTCCTGAGGGATGCTAAAATCTCATATAGATAAATTATGGCTATGGACAAATAAGGGACAACGGAACATTCAAGTTTGTTCTGCTAAGTAATGAAGTAGATTTTCCTCCCTCGATAGCCCTAACTTCTTTCTTAGGCGATAGCGAGATTTATTGGCGCTAGCTGGTGAAATATTAAGGTAGTCGGCAATCTCCTTAGTGGAAAAGGAAGTCATCAATAACATGCAAAAACGAAGGTCTTGTTCACTAAGTTTTGGGTGTTCTTTTACCAGCCTGGTTTTAAAGTAAGGATACTGCTCGTGAATCAACTGTTCAATGCTATCCCATTTTACAAGGGCACCGTTATTTTGAATATCCACCATGCGTTTTTGAAGCAAAACGTTCTTTTCTGAATACCTTTCAACTTCCAGATCCAGCGCTTGCTTTTTTTCTTCGGCTTCCTTCAGTTTCATTCGGAAGAAATACCAGGTAAAACCCAGTAGTATCAAAAGCATCATAGAAGCCAACATCCCTAACAACTTCCAAAGGTTATCCCTATTTCTCGCTAGACTCTCGATTTCCAGTTCTTTCTGTAATATCGACTGCTGATAGCGCCACTCGGTTTCAGCTAAGGCGCTAGTCAATTGGTTGTCTCTAAGATGCGCTCCAAGTTCCTGGTATTGACGAAAAAAATAGTAGGCATTTTTATAGTCGTCCTCTTGTTCTGCCAACCGGTAGAGGCCCTCACAACTCAGGCGAAGGATTTCCTGAAAAGATTCCTTATCAGCTAAGCTTTTGGCCCGCACAAAATGAGGTTTAGCTTTTTCATATTCGTCCTGATCCAGTGCTAAAAATCCAAGATTGATCAGGGTCCAGCATTCAGGATGTTTGTTGTTCAAACTTATCGCCTGATCAAGCGCTAGCTGGTAGGTATCATTTGCCGTTTGAAAGTCTCCTTTGTCCTTATAAATTCTACCCAAGTGATTGATCGTATAGATAAGTCCATCTTGATCTTTGACTTCTTGCTGGAATAGTTTGGCTTGTTCCAAATAGAAAAAAGCACTGTCATATCTTGCGTTTTCCTTGTTGTAAAAGCCCAAGCGAGAGGCGATTGTACCGAGCGGACCTTTGAGGCCAACCTCAGCATAAAGCCGGTAAGCACTTTGAAGATAGGCATATTCTTTTGAAAAGTCCCCGACTTTAGCGTACAGATCAGCGATCTTTACAAGTGTATGTGCCTTTTCAAAATGGTTGTTCTGTTTTTCCCACAATGAGGCCTCTTTTAGATAATTGTGAAGGGTAGACGGATAGTCCTTTTTTAAAAAGTAGTATTGGCCAAGTTGTTCCAGTGTGCAAACTTGTAGTAACAACTCGCCTGATCTCGAAGCTTTAGAGGAGAGCTCTTCTAAAAATTGGAAAGTAGAGGAGCCATTTGATTCCCTTAGACAGGAAATTTGTTCCGCTAAGTAGTGCCGTATTAATTCTTTGGAACCCACTTTATCCCAGTCGGAAACCTTAGCAGAGTCCCAAACACATTCCGTTCCTGTTGTACTTGGTGCTATTCTTAGGAATAAAATTAAAAATATAAAAAGAGCATTTATCTTATACGGAGTGAGGATCAAACCAGTCATAGTACTTGAACTTGGTTAACGTTTTTGCTTTACCTGTAAACCAATTCTAAGCTAGTAAACTTAAGCCTCTAGTCAAATTGACCTTAGTTGGGTTTCGGTTCCAGAGATTAGATCTCGGATCTAAAGATTATCATTACTGACAAAGGCCTCCTTTGTCCCATCTGGGGATTCCACCGTTCCTTTTTACAGAGGGGTAGGGGGGAGGTACCCTATTTCATTTCTCCCCTTGCAAAGGAATAGGAATGTGCCAAAATGAATTTTGCCACTTCTAATTCTTGAGTATTTCGAGGTGCGTACATCATGATAATATTAGGAGGAAGAAAGCCTCTTTTGATGAGGGGATGCCATTCTCCCCAACCATGGCTAATGGTGATTTCAGCATCTTTCTCCGGAAGACCTAGGTGCATGCTGTAATCTGGATGGGGATGGAAATGGGCAAACTCCGTTCCGATCATAAATGCATTACAGCTATCACAGGTATGACCTTCTTCCATACACATGGCTATAGCACCAGGAACAGAAATTGCACTTGGCTTTCTTTCGATATGGCTCAACGTGAAAGCCCAATCCATTAGCTGCTTGACAAAGGAAAGATCCTCGGGCTGCTGAGTCAACTGCGTATGGGGGTTTGTGTTCGTAGTTAACGGGCGATCTCCATTCCTAACCGGCATTTTCTCTAGGGTAATTTGGGAATTCATATCACTTTATTAAGGTTTTATAGGCCAAAATTCAAGAAGTGATATGAGAATAAACTTAAAGTAGCTTAAGAAAAAGACCGCTTCTTTCTTATTTGACTCAAAAATTCAGGTGTAATTCCTATATAGGTGGCAATATATTTTTGAGGGACTCGATTGAGAAGTTTGGATCGGGTCTGGATAAAACGTTCGTATCGTTCTTCCGCCGTCAGAGTGAAAAATTCTACAATTCTATTTTGCTGCTCAATCAATCCATTGCGAAAAAGAATACTCACATATTTGACAAAGCCTGGTTCTTCCTGCATCAGCTTATCCCAAGAGGATTTACTTATAGCCAAAACTTCTGTGTCTTCAATAGCTTGGTAAGTATAGGATGCCAAAGACTCATATATGAAGCCCTGAAGGTCTCCCATCCAATAGCCTTCCGTACCAAAAAGAATGGTGTGTTCTTTCCCGGCATAGTCAATGAGAAATAAACGCACACAGCCTCGGTTTATAAAGAATACGTGGTGAGTTACGTCTCCCTTTCTCACGATCAGTTCTTTCTTCTTGAATACCTTTTTCTCAAAAAACGAAACGATCTTCGTAAGCTGTTCCTCTGTGAATATATCGTAGGTAAGTAGGTGGGTTTGTAAAGATAGATGCATCTTACTCATTTCTATGCAATTATGCTTCTTATTCAAGTTGAAGTTTAATTTAAGGGGATTATCTGAATACCCTGATAAATAAGTGAGTCTGACTTAGCAGAAATTCAGCGCAAAGCAGTCGACCTCTTCCAGGATCGGTAATCCTCTAGGTCGAGATTTGGCCTATAATTTATATTATGTTAAGTAAAATGCTAAAATTATAAGCAAGCTTCAATTTCTACCCAAATACATTGTAGGCGCAAACAAATTGACAGAGAATGTCATAAAATTGGTATTTCTAAATAGAATTTATAAAGGTAAGTTTCTTATTCTCCTTGAAGTCCTCTCCTAACCTGCCTGTAAGGCGCGCTTAATGAGTACCATAAAAGTTTCTAAATGCAGGAGATATTCAGGTTGTGAGGGACTGTTTTCAGCAAGACCGCTAGCAGTTGAAAACAAAACTTCTGCAACTTTTCCGCTAGTTAAAGGGTCAGGAAGTTTGACAATACCATCGATGACCATCTCATTTAGTTCTTTTTCGAATATTTCTATTATTGCATCATCCATTTTTGCCATTATACTTCCTGCAATGTCTTCTGCCTTGCCAGGGCTTAAAAATAGCTTTATATGGCCGTTTTCACCAGTTTTGTGTGCATATAGCCAGGATAAAATTTTGTGAAGCCTTACATCAATACCCTTTGGCAAATTCCCTAACTGCTCCCCTAGCCCATCCGTTAATCCAGTTGAAACATACTCGAGCACTCTCCGATATAGTTCCCTTTTATTTTTAAAGTATAAATAAATTGAGGACCTCGATATCCCAGCCTCCGCTGCAATATCCTCCAATGCAGCTTTACTATACCCAAACTTTTCAAAAACATGTATAGCTGATTGGAGAATCAGCACTTCTTTCTTATCCATCTAAAAATGAAATTGCACCACCAGGGGATGATTAATAAAAACAGATACCGAACATTTGGAAATCTCTTGAAGACTTGTTTCTGACCCTAAAAACATGTCTTACTTTCAAAATTACAAATAATTGTCTTTCTATACAACCATAAACTTCGTTTAAATGAAATATTGGAATTTCCTTAGAGAAAGTATTTCGATATATTTTCTGTAGAAACTTCCAATCTTTAACTCTTCAAGTTATTAGTTTCTTTTATTTTAATGAAGTCAATTTTATTCTTGAAATAAAATTAAATTCACCGTACTAAATATATAGAATTTTTGGAATAACTTTTGCTCAGTTAAGAACTTGGATGCTTAATTCTTATGGTTTTTCGACTAGGCTCCCTACTTGTATTTACCCTGCTCATCATCATTTCAGGAAGGTATTATTCTGATCTTCTGCGCCTTAACCCACATCATAATCCGTATTTGGAGGATGTTTGTGAGGATTTCGAATCTTATTTCCAAAAGGAAATGGATGAAACCCATACACCTGGAGCAGCATTGGTTATTGTAAAAGACACCAATATATTACTAATCAAGGGGTTTGGGGTTGGAAATATCCATACCAGTGATTCTATTGGAGTTCATACAGCTTTCCGGATAGGTTCTCTATCCAAGGGCTTTGCCTCTGTATTGGCTGCTATGTTGGAAAGAGAGGGATACTTTGATTGGAGAGATCCTGTCCAATCGTATGTACCAGAATTTCAGCTGAAGTCTCCTAAGCAGAGCGACAAACTCACCATTCAGCACATCCTTTCCCAGCGCACAGGGCTTCCTCGGCATGCGTTTACGAATTTGATCGAGCAGCGGGTGGATATGAATAGAATCTACAGAGAGATCCGGACGGTAAACCTAGTGGGAAAAGTAGGAGAAATTTATAGCTATCAGAATGTTGCCTATAACCTTATTGCCGACATATCAGAGAAGGCTACTGGAAGAGAATATGTGCATTTGCTCCACGATCATATTTTTACCCCATTGAAAATGCATGATGCCAGCTGTTCTTATATAGGTATTTCTTCTACTCCTGATAAGGCACTTCCACACTTTTCTAGGAAAGGTAAATGGAAGCAAGCCCGTATTTCAACTAAGTACTACAACGCCGTTCCAGCAGGTGGAATCAATGCAAGTATTTCGGATATGGCTATATGGATTAAATTGCTTCTTGGGAACCGTCCAGAAATTATTTCCCCGGAAAGCCTAGACCATATCTTTACACCTAATATTTTCACGAATAACCGCAACAGGTACTTCCATCGATGGCCATACTTAAAAAAAGCCTACTATGGAATGGGCTGGCGAGTTGTCCAGGATGCCCAAGATACAATCATTTACCACGGGGGGTATGTAAATGGCTTCAGAAGTGAGATTGCCATAAATAGAAAAGAAAGGATAGGGATTTGTGTCTTGACAAACGCCCCTACGGAATTAGCTCCAAGGGCAATTCCTACCTTCATGGATGTATACAGAATTCACAAGCCAGGATTCAAAAAATGGAAGCAAAAGCGTCATTGGGCATTTTCGATTACACCAAAACATAAGGAGTCAAGCCTGGAAATCTTCCGAAAAGCCCTTTTATCTTCCCTGCACGATATTTAACCCCACAGGCTTAGAGCTGTTTTTGTAGGTTAATAACAGTTTTTTCTCCTATTAATATTTCTTCTCCAATAGGCTGTAAATTTCCTCTTGGGAGGAGGAAAGACAATTACAAGGCTCTGCCTTACGAAAATACCTAAGCGCTAATTTCGCTAATTCCCGCTTATACTTTTTCCGCTTGACAATTCCCATCTCTTCATAGAGTTCCTCTGCCAGCTGGAGATAGGTAGCAGCTTTTTCTTGGTCCAAATGAATGCGAATAGAGTCAAATTCTTGAACCATAAGGTCTCGTTGCAGCTCTAGATGAAAAATGTCATCCTGAAGCATTTGCTTATACCGCTCAGATTGAGCCAAAGCAATATCTTGAGTTTGGATCACTTTCCGCATTTCCATTTCTAACACCTCTTGGGTAGCAAGCTTAGCCCTGTAGGCTTCAATGAGTTCTTCCTGGGTGGAAAGGGTAAGTTTCGCCGAATTCAAATCATTTTTTAACCCTTTTACCTCATGTGCGAGTCCTCCCTTTGGTAGGGCTATTTGCGGTAAATCTCTCAAGGCTCGTTCTAATTCTTTCTTAGGTAATGCCCTCACATGTTTATCTTCTACAAACAAACGGAGTTGGTTGAACGTAATCTCTTTCTCCATTAGGAACTGGTCCATCCTGTGTAAGCGATCTCGAATCCGGTCCAATTCTAACCCTTCTAATCGCAAATTGGGAAGGATTTCCTCAATATCCGATACTCGCTTTCTTGCTAGAGTAACTGCAAAATCTGCATTCTCCAACTCAGGTAAAATCTCTCTTACTTCTATATAGGGCTGTTGAATGCTCGCTTCAATTCGTCCTTCCCCTTTCCAGGTTCTTTCAATGTAAGCCATAAGATCTGAAACCTTTAGTGCCAAGGTTTCTTGCCAAACGATATCAGACGTAGGATCTATGCTAACTTGATAAACTCCCTCTTCGGTTTTGAAGGCGGAGTCCTTATGAGAGTTGGATGAACATCCCAAAGTAATGCCCAATACAGCCATGCACGCTAAAATTGATACATTTGTCCTTGGCGAGTTTTCCATGATCGAACTTTTCTATACATTCGAATAACAATTTGCCAAAAATTATCAATCTTTTCAAATGGAAATCCTTTTTCTATGCAAAAAAACTCGAAGAAAAAATGTCAGAAAAACCCCTAATGTTATCCATTTTATTGTAACTTTTATTCATGGACTTAATTGAATTATCTCCTTTATTTAAACGGTATAAGCAGCATGTAGTATTTGACCAGGATTCTCTTGCTTTTAACAAAGGTATTCATGTATTACTGGGTGAGAATGGCTCAGGAAAATCGACCTTATTGAAAATTTTAGCGGGTTATTCTTCTTTCGTCGGGACGGGCAAAATATTGGGCAATATTAGGCTGAGAAAAGATCACCAAACCCTACGCAGAGCCGTGAGTTATGCAGAAGCAGAACCAGAATTTCCCGACCATATTCTGGGGAAGTATTTCGTCGATATGTTTATAAGACTTAAGAATGGGGATCGTAAGGAACTGGAAGAAATAAAGGATTTTTTGGGTATTACAAACTTTCTTACCCAACCTGTAGGCAACTATTCTTCAGGAATGAAGAAAAAACTATCCCTTTTACTCGCATTTATAGGGAAAAATCGACTGATTTTACTGGATGAACCCTTTAATACCTTAGATCCTCAAGCTCGAACCTCACTTTGTGCCCTGATTCAAAAATACTCAGACAAGGGAATTTCATTTATAATGGCTATGCACCATCAATTACCCCAAGATAGCTTGACAGTCTCTTCTTATTGGAAGATTTTGGATAAAAAAGTGCTAGGCTTGACAGAACCTGAACTTGTTTCCTATTTTTCTGACACCCCTCCCCTACCCCCAGTAAATTGATTATGAGAGCATTAATGTTGATGCTGACGTTGGGATTGAGCTGTTACCTTGGAACGGGAAAGGCCCAGCAGCTAGAAGTCGGTGTGGCAAAACGGATCATTACCCCCAACCCTCTGTTACCTGTATCTGGTGGTATAGGAAAGCCTAGTCCTGTAACGCAAAAATTAGGCGAATTGTATGCTAGAGCCATCGTATTGGTTAAGGATTCTGTTAAGGTTGCTATAGTCAATATGGACAATTTAGGATGGCCCGCTGTATTGGGAGATAAATCTCGGGCCTTAATTCCACATATTCCAGCGGACCACATTTTAATTGGTGCAACGCATACCCATAGTGCACCTGATGCCTATGGATTTCCAGATGAAAATGGTGTCCATCATGCAAATCTCGCCTACTTAGACTCCTGTGTAGTATGGATTGCCCAAGCTGTCAATGAGGCCTACGAAAATCGTCAGCCTGCTGGCCTTAGAATAGCCACAGGGAAAGCCTTAGGAAAGATTGCGTTCAATTATTATGCAGAAGACCTATACGATCCTCGTTGTGGGGTAATTCAAGCCATTTCTTTAAGGGATTCAATCCCCGGTGGTGTTATCGCCACGTTGGTAAATTACGCAATCCACCCCGAAGTGCTTGGGGCCGATAGAGGTGTATTGAGCCCAGATCTCTGTGGTCCTCTATATGACCATATTGAAGAACAAACGGGAGGAATGGCCCTCTTCATGAATGGGGCTTTGGGTGGAATGGTTACGGCGGATAATAGAGATTCCACCGGAAAGTCCATCGGAACCTGGGAAGAATGCGAAAGAATTGGCACACAATTAGCTTCGGAGGCCTTACGGATTATTTCAGATGCCCCCATAGTGAAATCTCCTCAACTACGCATCTATACGCAGACTATAAGTTTTCCAATAGAGTCTCCCATGATGCAAACGATCATGGAACTATCCCCCTTAGGATATGAAGGAGAAGATTTTTCGCAGATAAGTACCCGGCTCAATTTGATGATTTTGGGGAATGCAAAACTATTGAGTATTCCTGGAGAGGCCTTGCCTAACATCGGGTACTTCCTCAAACGAAAAATGGATACCCATCACCCATTTTTACTAGGTCTTACCCAAGATGCCTTTGGGTACATCCTAAGTCCTGAAGATTACAATAGTTTTGAAAAATATGCCTATATCACACGTACCAGTTTGGGAGAAAATACGGGTAAAATATTGATAACCGAAGCCTTAAAAATGTTGGCTCATGCAAAAGAGATGGATTAACAAAGGACGGCAAGAGTTTAAGCCTGTGCAGGCAGTGCTAGTCAAGGAATTTTACCGGAGAAATACCCTGTTCTTTGGACTAATTATTATTGTCCTATTCATTGTGATGCGGCCTGCATATTTAATATTTAGCCCGGTAATTGTCTTAGCTATCCTAGAAACCCCCATAGCCTTGGCGGTAATTTTTGGGTGTTTCTTTCTTTACTTCGCCAAATCTCTTTGGGAGACTGTAATCGCTTTTCGTAAATCCGAGAATGTGTTTCTCTATTCTCTGATTAGCCTCCCTCCTCGAAAAGCCTATTTCCTCCTATTCAGGCAATTCCATTTGATTTTGGCTCCAGCAAGTTTATACATGCTGGTGATGTGTTTTTACGGAGTCAAGGAAGCGTACTGGACGGTTTTCCTCTATGCAATAGCTTGGGTGTTACTCAGCTTTTTGGGAACGTTTTTTCTTATAAAGAACCTAAGGTATCCCAGAGAACGGGTGTCTGGATTTCCTTTTCAGTCTTTCATCGAAAAAAACTGGGAGCAAAGCTGGACCTATTTGGGCTTGAGCAATGTGCTCAAAACATATTACAAAAAAATCCTTTTTCACAAAGGGGTTATCTTATTTTTCACGGGGGGACTAATGACCTACCACTTGACCAGCCCCCTCTCTCAGAAAGGTCTTAGGTTAAGTCTATGGGCCATTGCTTGCTTCCAAACCATCCTCTCCTACAGGTTTCGGCAATCTGAAGCAAGGCCCTTATTTATTCTTCGTTCTCTACCTGTAAGTCGAGTAAAACGATGGGGGGCCTATGTATTGGCAGGACTCCTACTTTTTCTTCCCGAAACTATTCTGGCTTGTAGCCTCTCTCCTACCCTATCTACTCTGGGTCAAGTGGGCTCCTATTGGGAAATTTGTGTGTGCGTATTTTGTCTGGGAATTGCTGTATTGCACTACGATGCACCAGAACTAAGCACCTATTTGGGTTGGTCATTCGGATTGTTTTGTGTCGGTTTTGTGGCGGTGTTATTTAATTTGCCCTTATGGGCCATGGGGGTTCCTATATTCCTTTTTGCCACCTGGATTTTCTGGGATGAGTACTACACCTCTGAGGTGAATTTTGATGACTAATTTATCTTTGAAGAATTTTTGTAAAATGTGTCTTCTCAGAGACGCTAATAACCTTATATCAAAATGATCACAAGTATCCAAAATTATACTGTACTAAATAACGGAGTAAAAATGCCCTGGCTTGGATTTGGTGTATATTTAATCCAAGAAGGTGAAGAAGCAGGAAAAGCTATCGGAAAAGCCCTTGAAGTTGGTTACCGGAGTATAGATACTGCTTCTATCTACAAAAATGAAACTGGAGTGGGGGAAGTCATAAAACAAAGCGGAATTCCGCGAGAAGAAATATTTTTGACTACCAAGGTTTGGAACGACGACTTACGCAAGAAACGGACAACGGCAGCCTTTGAAGAAAGCCTCAATAGGTTGGACACAGACTATGTGGATTTGTTACTAATTCATTGGCCAGTTGAAGATTACTACCTAGACGCTTGGAAAGAAATGGAAGCTATTTATGAGAGTGGCCGAGCAAAGGCTATTGGGCTGAGCAATTTCATGATACATCATTTAAAGGACGTCTTAGGAAATTGCACGGTACACCCTATGGTAAATCAGGTAGAATTTCACCCCTGGCTTTTACAGCCAGAACTACTTGAATTTTGTCAAGCCAACCAAATTCAAGTAGAAGCCTGGAGTCCGCTAATTAAGGGGAAGGTGACAGAAATAGATGAATTCATAGCGTTAGGTAAAAAATATGGCAAGAGCCCTGCCCAAATCGCCTTACGGTGGAGCTTACAGCACCAGGTGGTAGTGATTCCCAAATCCTCCAATTCACAACGTATTTCAGAAAATTCCCAGATCTTTGACTTTGAACTTACTCCAACAGATATGGACCTATTGGATTCCTTAGATCAGGGCAAGCGAATTGGGCCTGATCCCGACAACTTTGACTTTTAAGGGGGAACCTATGGACTCATTTCGTCTCTTTCAGCTAGCGTACCTATGCCTGTTTCCTAGCTTACTAATAGCCCAGACTCCGAAGCAGCAAGAAATCGCGATGAAGGAAGAAATATCCCTCATAATTTTCGATACGGATATGGGTTCTGATTGCGATGATGTGGGAGCTCTAGCAATTCGCTCTCAAGAATTTGGCTCAAAGGATTGGAATTTTTTCAGAAACGAAACCCAACCCTACACCGATTACCTATTGAAGAACTTTCCCCGACCTATTTATTTCATCAATGCAGGGAGTGATGTCTTGACAGGTCAAAGTCTAGTTCATGCACCCAGTGGTACAATCGTTAGAACAGCCTATCGGGATTGGCTATGGAAAAACGAACAAAAAACACTTTGGGAAGGTAGGCCAAGTTGGGACTTGGCTGCGGTTTGTTTTGCAGTAGAAGGCCCAAATTCATTTTTTGAACCCCCTGAAAGCGGAATCTTACATTTCGATTTCGAAAAGGGAAGTATTTGGGAGAAAATAGAAGGAGGAAATCACTTCTATGTCAATCAAAGACAGGGAGTATCAACGGCTTTTGGTAGATACCTCAACAGTCTGTTGCATTAACCCCAACGGACAAATAAATACTTCTATTTCCAAACTTTTAGCTCCATCTCCCGTAGAAAGTATTCCTAATATCACAATCATGAATTAAACTTTTACTTCACCCCTACTTCGCAGGAATCTGCGTACACCCAAAGAAGCTCCCTTCTTTGGAGAGAATTTCGTTGTCCATTTGTTCCCGGGAATTCTGACTCTCCTAGTCAGACAGTTTTTTTTCACCTTATTAAAATCCTATTGCTATGCAAGCCGTTAAAGGCCGTGGGGAACTTGTGTTTCCTCAGCTCAAACCTTTTCAGTTTTGTTATCGCCTAAGTAAATGCTATTGGCAGTACGCATTGCCTGCCTTATTG
>JBCCTX010000166.1:0-16582 GCA_039197765.1 Bacteroidota bacterium | reverse complement strand
GGAAGAGGATGATCCAGCGGACCTCAGTCCACGTAATCCTATCATTACCGTTATGGGGCACGTCGACCACGGAAAAACTACTTTACTGGATCACCTCAGGAAAACCAATGTGACCTCTCAGGAGGCAGGGGGAATTACCCAACACATTGGAGCATACGAGGTACGACTCAAAGATGGGAAATCCGTAACCTTCCTCGATACACCGGGGCACGAAGCCTTTACGGCGATGCGTGCTCGAGGGGCTAAAGTAACGGATGTAGTTATCATCGTAATTGCGGCGGATGATGCAGTGATGCCCCAGACCCGTGAGGCAATCAACCACGCCCAGGCAGCGGAGGTTCCTATGATATTCGCCATCAACAAAATCGATAAACCCAATGCCAATCCTGACCAAATTAAGAGTCAGTTGGCAGAAATGAATATTTTGCTAGAAGACTGGGGAGGTACTTTCCAGTCTCAGGAAATATCAGCCTTGAAAGGACAGGGAGTAGATGATTTACTTGAAAAAGTAATTTTAGAGGCTGAACTGTTAGAATTGAAAGCAAATTCCGATAGGAATGCTGCTGGGACGGTCATTGAGGCACGCCTAGACAGGGGACTAGGAAATGTGGCAACGATGTTGGTACAAAACGGAACCCTGGAAGTAGGAGATGAAATGGTTATCGGGGTGCACTATGCCAAGGTCCGGGCATTAATCAACCAAAACGGCAAACGGATTCGCAAAGCGGGACCTTCTAAGCCTGTCCAGGTGCTGGGATTAAGTGGTCAGCCCCAAGCGGGAGATACCTTCCACGTATTCAAGGAAGATGGAAAAGCAAAAAATATCTCCCAAAGAAGGGGAGAACTCTATCGAGAGCAGCAACTGCGACAGACCCGTCGTATTACCCTGGAAGAAATTGGGCGTAGAAGAGCTATCGGTAACTTTAAGGAACTCAACGTTATCATTCGAGGAGATGTGGATGGATCAGTCGAAGCCCTTTCCGGTGCCTTGCTGAAACTATCTACAGAAGAGGTTCAAGTGAATATACTTCTCAAAGCCGTTGGAGCCATTACAGAAGGGGATGTACTTCTAGCCTCAGCGTCGGATGCCATTATTATAGCCTTTAACGTAAGGCCAGCTTCTAAAGCCAAATCCTTGGCCGAAAAAGAAGAGATCGACATTCGTACCTATAGTGTAATCTACGATGCCATCAATGATGTAACAGATGCACTTGAAGGCTTACTAAGCCCAGAAATTCGCGAAGAAATTATGGGTACTGCAGAAGTAAGAGAAGTCTTCAAAATTACCAAGGTTGGAGCTGTTGCGGGATGTATGGCCCTCTCAGGTAAAATCTATCGCGATGAGCCTTTACGGGTAATACGAGATGGAGTGGTGATTTACGATAGTACCCTCAGCTCTTTGAAGCGATTCAAAGATGATGTCAAAGAAGTAAATACGGGAATGGAATTTGGTGCTCAGGTTACAAATTACAACGATATCCGAAAAGGAGATGTACTGGAATCCTACAAGCGCAATGAAATTAAGCGGAAACTAAAACCCCAGCGCTAGTAGGTTTTCAACGAATAATTGATACATGCTGAAAGCCCGAGAACTTTTTCAGGTACTGGAAACCTGGGCTCCATCCGACCTTGCTGAGTCCTATGATAATGTGGGGCTACTGGTTGGAAACCCCGATCAGGAATTAACAGGTGCCTTGGTTAACCTAGATGTTACAGAAGACGTAATCAATGAGGCCATCCATCTCGGGGTAAATTGTATCATTACCCATCATCCCATTTGGTTTAAATCACGCAAAAACCTGACAGGGGAAGATTATGTGAGCAGGATTCTCATCCAAGCAGTAAAAAAGGACATACTCCTTTTTGCAGCGCATACCAATTTGGATAATGTTATTCATGGGGTAAACCAAAAAATAGGACAGAAATTGAACCTACAAGAAACCCAATTTTTGCGCACTAAGGCCTCCCCTACTCCTTCGGGTTCTGGTCTTGTAGGCTTTCTACCGAATCCCCTATCTAAACCGTCCTTTTTAGACACAGTAAAGTCAACCTTCCACTGTGGAATTGTACGATATGCAGATTTCCCAGGAGATACCATTCAAAAAGTAGGAGTATGTGGGGGAGCAGGGAGCTTTTTGATCCCAGAAGCCAGAAAACAACAAGTGGATGCCTTCCTCACCGCTGACTTGAGTTATCATTATTTCTTTGAAAACGAAGATCGTTTTCTCCTTTGTGATATAGGGCATTATGAATCTGAGCAATTTACTTCTGAATTAATACTAGAATTTATTTCAAAAAAATTTCGTAAATTTGCCATCCATTTATCGAAAGTCCGAACCAATCCCGTTCATTACCATTAATATTTGAAAGGAACGCAATATGTCTAACCCCGTTACCGAGAGATTGAGAGCGCTTACCCGCCTGCAAGTATTAGACTCTAAGCTCGACGAAATTCACCGTCTACGTGGAAGTCTTCCCGAAGAAGTAGGAGACCTGGAAGATGACCTAGAAGGATTAGAAACGCGGTTTTCGCGGATCAAAAGTGAAATCAAAGGGCTAAAGGATGATATTTCCGAGAAGAAAAATAAGATTTTGGACTTCAAATCGCAGATCAAAAAATACGAAGATCAGCAAATGAATGTCAAGAACAATCGGGAATTTGAGGCGCTGAGAAAGGAGATTGAATATGCAAACCTGGAAATTTTGACTTCTGAGAAGCGTATCAAGAAATTTTCAGAGCAGATTGAGCAGAAGGATGAACTCTTGAAGATGACCGAAACACAAATTGAAGAAAAAAAGCAAGAGTTAGAGGAAAAGAAGAAAGAGCTGGAGGTGATCATTCAAGAAACCATGAAGGAAGAAAAACGCCTTCAAGGAGAAATAGAAAAGGCAGAGGTAAGTGTAGAAGATCGATACCGCAATGGCTATAAAAAAATCCGACTCAATATGAGAAACGGCCTTGCCGTTGTCTATACCGACAGAAAAGCATGCGGAGGTTGTTTTTCTATTATCCCCCCACAGGTTCATATTGAACTCAAGCAAAAAACCCGTCTTATCCATTGTGAGAACTGCGGAAGGATTTTGGTTGATGAGACATTTTTTGATGAGGTAAAAGAGGAGTTGGGTTTAACCAAACCACTTCTACAAAGCTAAGCTAAGGTTATTGCTTCTTGGAGCTCGATTTGATCTATCAACAAAAAAGGGGAAGAATATTTTAAATTCTTCCCCTTTTTTGTTTTGGCAAAGTTGTTAACCTATAGCGTTACCAGGTTCTTCAACTCTAGGTGCCTGCTCTTGGTCAAAATGAACTCGGTGAATGAGCAATTCTTCTCCGGTTATGATGTTATTGGAAGGGCTTCCACATACCTTACAACGAAATACATAGTTTTCAATCGTGCTTTCCTCCTTACAAATATTGCAGCGAATCGAGATCGGAATAAGGTGTACCGTGAGAACAATTCCTTGATATTGCATATGAGTTTCCTGAAATGCCAGGAAGGCATTTTTCAATAAAGTCGGCTCCACATTGGCAAGCAATCCGATATTGAGCTCTACTTCTGAGAGGCTGTCCAACTCACTAGATGGAACCTCTGCTTCTAGGGTAGAGAAAATACTTTTCACAAGGGATAATTCATGCATTTGCCTCTTCTTTTTCTACAATTAGTTTTAAAGACTTTAGGTTTTCCATATGGGTTTTAGCTGAGTTAACCATATCCTCATCTTCCACCAGTCTAGGTATCTCCTTAGCCTTTTGAATCATGTCGTCGAAGCGCGCACTGTTGAAACTAGAAGGATCATTCCCTACATTCCAACTGGCTTCCAAATAATTGAGGAGCGTAATCGCACGTTCATAAGGAAACTTGGGGGTACGTATTTCAAGGGCCTCCTGATAGAAGTGTAAGGCTTTCACGTAATTGTCTGAATGTATTGCTGGAGGAAACTTTAGGTAGGCATTTGCAAAGTTATTACAAATACTCGCATACTCGTAGGGATAATGTTCTTTTTGGTAGAAACTTAAGGCCTCTTGAAAGGAGGCGGCAGAGACACCGGCCCAGATTCCACGCTTTTTGTGTTCATCTGGCATTTCTGCATATAAAACCCCAAGTTTATGTTGAATATCTGCAAAGACAGCGGGTTGGGTCTCTTTAGAAAATACATGGAGGGCCTTTTGATAGCTTTCTACTGCAGGCTTAAAAAACTGGGGATTCCCATTTTGTGCCCATGTTCCTAAAAGGAGTCCTTTTTGGAGCATCGCTTGGGCCGCCAATTCTATCATCCCTTCTTCCTCAAAAATCCCATAGGCGCGCTGGATATATCCTAAGGCTTCGGCATAGCTTTCTGAGAGCGAAGCTACCTGAGTGGCATCTAGGAGCAATAAACCTACTTGTAAGCTCCTATTTTGGGATTCGTAATAGGTCAAGGTCTCCCATAGAATTTGTTTCAACTGATCTAAACGCTGCATGTCTAAGGGAATCCCAAGTTGTTGCATCAACACCTTTACCTGAATCAATCGAAGGGCAAAATAGGCCTCATCGGATAGAGCCATTTCCAAAGCTCTAGCAAGAGATTGGCTTGCTTCTTTAATTTGACCTTGGTCTAACTGAAGAATAGATAGTTCTCTAAGGGTAAAAGCAGCCTCCTCTCCACTTGAGGCGAGCTTTACCGCCTTATGGTACCTTTCATATATTTGTGCTAAGCCTTCACAGGGAATCAATCCATAGTGCATTAAAATGGCTTGGTTATGCGTGTCCCTATACGTTGAAGATTCAGGAGCTTGCTTGTCCCATTTTAGGCTGTATTTGACCTTATTTTGCGCTTCAACTTCAGAATAAAAGGAACTTTCATGCAAATATTCCCAAGATTTTTGGTCATTCTCCAAAAAATGAAAAATGAGCCCTAAAAGGAGGTTTGCATCCCACTCCCATTCTAAAGGGAGCAAATAGGGGGGCAAGGCATTATTCCAGTGTAAGGGAATTTTTAGGAGGTCTGATTCAATAACCAGGGTATACGTTTCTGGTTTAGTTCCTATTGTGTCCTTGGAGCGAATCTCTACCAATTCCTCTAACCGAGGTACCCCTGTAATTATTTGATGAATAGTCGGAATTTGATCAGTTGTTGCAAAAATTGTAACCATGGGTAATTCTCTTTTGCGTTCCTCGGACATCCTTCTGAATGCCTCGAACAAATATTTTGGCAAAAGTTTCTGCCTTTTTGAAGGAAGAGTAATGATCGATGGGCCTAATGAGCAGCCTATAAGGGGATTTCAAATAAAAAAATAAAATTTGCACATGCCATCTCCCCCTTTTACTTATAATAGAATAGGAGACTTCTGTATCACGTGTCCAAGACTCTTCCAGGAGAAAAGTCAATTCCTCTTGACCTGCTAAAGTCTCCCATGGAACACTCATTGGGATATGCGGGTCAATTTGCATGTTCCGCCAAATATATTTTTAGCAGTTTACTTTGCCCTAAGTATTCAAATTCCAAAGGGCGATCTAGGCTATTAAGCCCGTGGTCTATGAGAAACTCATGAAGGGCAATAGATCGCCCTCCCTGCTGATCCTTTATTTTGAGAATATGCTGGGTAGTAGGGTGGAGCTTAGGGAAAAAGCCATGCGTAATTGGCGCTACGAGAAGAAATCCCTTTTCTGGATAGGCAGCCATAAAGACATTTTGATTTTCCCTCCCTAATAGGGATAGTACATCTGGACCAAAACAGAGGTGACTAGATGCTAAATATACCCCTTTTTTGGGTACATCTCCCTTTTGAGTACCTACATGGGATCGACGAGGAATTATCATAAGAACATGAGATTTATATTTCGTTACACCAATGTTTGTACGTCTGCAAGTATCTTTTCTACCAGTTGATCTCCTCCCTCCTGGGCAGCTTGGGTCATTTCTGTGTTAAAACGCGTCGCCTCAATTGCTACAAGATAAACGTCTATTTGCCCAGGCATTTCCTCTGGAAAGATTTTCTGCGCATAACTTAAGGCCTGGTCCCATTTTAAACTGTGTAAAAAGACCAGAGGATCTTCCTGGATATGGCTTTGGATGTCTGATGCGGAAAGCTTAAAAAGAGTCCCTACAGGTTGTTCAGAGTTGATAACTGCATCCACCAAGATCAAGCGATCTCTTCCTTTAAGTTTGAACAATACCTCAAAGGCCGACGTTCCCATATCTAAAATCTCAATATTAGGAGCCTTCAGTCTTTTTTTGAGTTCTTCAACTACGTAAATCCCAATGCCATCATCCTCACGAACGGGATTTCCAAAACCTAAAATGCTAATATTTTCCATAGATAAGGAAGGGGAAAACCCAAGGCCATCCGTTTAAACCCAAGGATTTCCCATTTAAATACATTCAAAAAACCTAAAGCTTAAATTTTGCCAACTCCTTACCACTCTTCTGATCGTGTGCATGGACGGTGCAAACCAAGCAGCTGTCAAATGACCGGGCAACCAAACCCACCTCAACTGGATCATGGGGATCCTCGATTTCTGTGCCTTCTAAAGCAGCCTCAATGGGACCAGAATTATTCTTATTATCGTTGGGACCTACATTCCAAGTAGTAGGAGCGATAATCTGATAATTTTCAATTACCCCATTTTTGATCTTTATCCAGTGTGCTAAGGCTCCACGAGCAGCTTCTGTTGCTCCCCAACCGATACCATCCTTCTCTTTAGGCTTAATATAAAACGGTTCATCAAGGTTTACCTGAGACAACCACTTGTTGATAAATGTATAGATCCGAGGCGCCTCATGCATTCGGCCTAGGACTCGGGTAAACACGCTGGGTCCCATCACTTTCATGATATCCCCAAAAAGTGGATCCTGAATCTGGTGATCTAGATTGGCAGGGTTGGCATTCATGATGACGCGTGCCAGGGGTCCTGCTTCAGCAGGGTGATCCATATATCTTGGCGCTTTTGACCAGGAGTATTTTCCGCTGAAGTCTGTTGCCTCGAAGGCAGAAGAGTTAGTGGAAGCCATTGGTGGTGGCTCATCAAAGGGATGGAGGGCATCCGCCTGGTTTTCATACCAGGAATGGGAAACGTGCTCCATGACCTGACGGTGGTCAGCCTCGTAGTACTTTTCTCCATCAAAGAATCCCGCTGGTGATATCACAGCCCTATTGCGGGTATCTATTGTAGGTTTTTGATAGTGATCTTTGTGTAAATACGTTCCCCAAGCGAGGAATTTTCCTACTCCCTGGCCAAATTTATCTAACCCAAATTCAAGACCAGCGCGGATAAATAAACCTAAATCAGAATTGCGCTGAGAGTCATTTTCTTCTACCCAAGCCATCATATCATCCCAAGTCTTAATTTCCATGTAGCGCTCAATTGAGCACCCCAACCATACTGTTTCAAGCCAATCGTTTCGAAAATGATTCATAATGGCGTGTGCACGGGTAATATCTTTCAGGGTAGGAGCACACATAACCCCTCCCGGTACCATATAACTCGAGTGCGGCCATTGGCCACCAAAAAGGGCATAGACTTCTACCGGTCTTCCCGAGGCCGTTACCCCTCTCTGGAAGGAGGTACCTACATAGGCGGCAAAGCGTTTTACCACTTCCTGATACAGCGGCTTATTTGCAAATTTCTTGTTGGCCATGTCCGTAGCGAATATGGCATAAAACCACCGAGGAATACTCTGTATGGTTTCGGTAGCCTGCCCAATAGCTCTTAGTAATAAAGCATTGGGAGACAAAGTAGTTTCCCAGGCCGTATCAAGTGCCGAAGAGGCACAGTATAAATGAGATCCTCCACAAATTCCACATGCACGAGGCGTAACAATCAATCCTGCCTGAGGATCTTTACCTACCAGGATTTTTTCAAATCCTCTGTACATTGCAGCTTGGGTGTGTGCACGTGTAACGACGCCATCCTGCATGTATACTTTTACATCCAAGTCGCCTTCTACCCGTCCAACGGGAGATATATTTAGTTCCTTTATGTTCGCCATTTCTATAGGTTTCTGGTTGAGTTTGAATTATTTGGATTTGCCGTAGTTTGCAGCAGATTGAGGAGAACTGGTAACTTTTCCTACTCCGGCTTTGAAATAGTAGAGTAGCTTATTCTCTCCTTTAGGCGTTTCCTGAGGAAGGAATCCTAAGTATTTCATGGTATTAAATACCGAACCTTTCTTCAAGTCGTGATGGGGAAAGCCCGGTTCTGTACAGCCTAAGCAGGGATGATTTGCGCGGGTTTTACTATTTTGGCGGTTCCAAAGAATCCGATTACAGCTTGCATGGGTCAAAGGCCCTCGACACCCTACCTCATAGAACAAACAGCCCCCTCTTTTTCCAAAAGAGCCATCTACCTTTTCCGAGAACGCTACAGCATTCGTACAACCATTCTGGACAAAATCGGAGAAAAAGGTTTTGGGTCTGTGATAATCATCTATCAAGACATCACCAATTCTCCCTACCGAAATGGCAACCAGAATCTGTGTGATCCAGTCTGGATGAGCCGGACAGCCGGGGATATTTATTACAGGTAACCCTCCTTTTGAAACAAAATTCTCTCCTAAAAACCCTCCCTTTTTCCGCTTGTGAAACTGCATTCCTGTAGATTCAGAGGGATTGGGAGGTACCGCGGGGATTCCCCCATAGGTAGCACAGTCACCAATAGCAACTACGTATTGAGCTGCTTCTGACAGTTCTTTCACCCAATCCATCATGGGCCTTTCTGCAAAATAATTCATACGACCTGTGCCATCAGGACCCTGGACAATAGATCCTTCAAATACAAAAATGTCGAGCTGGGTTTCTCCTTTGATACAGCTTTGGAGCAGGTCGCTTACTTGTTCGCCTATTTCTAGGCCAACTGTGGGGTGCCAGAGAATGTTGATCCCAAAATCTGTGATGAGTTCAACGACGGTAGGTTCTTCGGCGTCTAAGAAGGACATAGTGTTTCCACTACATGCACCTCCCTGCAGCCATAGTACATTTGCCATAGCGAGTAGGTATGTCTGGGTTTAAAGTGTTTAAATTTAACCTACTCAAAAAAAAAAGTAACACCAAGGTTTTAGAAATTTTTTTCTAACTTCTTGAGTTATTTATACTGATTCTAAGAAGTTAGCGCGGGGGATATCATCAATTCCCATTCTTCTCTTCCCGTATCTGTTAAGATTGGAAGAATAAAATTCCACGTATCTTGGAAGTAGTGTTGGTGGGGGTTGTGAGAAACAAAAAACTCTGCCTGTGGGACAAACAAAATATAGTGGGCAATCAAGTTGGGTAACCTACTCAGGTATCCAGGCAGATCATCAGCGATCTTTCCCCTTTGAAGGTGAAAAGCCAAGCGATGCTCTATCTGGGAGGTAAGTTTATAATGAAAGTCCTGTATAAGGGAGAAAGTCTTAGGATACTGGATAGCCATTTCTCCCAGGTTAACAAAAATAAACTTATATGAATTGAGGACTTCCCATATATGTTGGAGCTGAATATGGAAATCAAGAAAATGAGGGTAGTTGCGATAATGAGAAAGGGCTTCTTTAAGTTCAGATTCCAAATTGGCATTATGGGCAGCCATGATTTCTGCCTTATTTTTATAATGGTATGCCAAGTTTCCTACACTTATATCTACTTCTTGGGCTATGACCTGAAGGGTAGCCTGTTTTAGGCCGATTGTATTAAACAGAGAAAGAGATGCTGCTAATATTTTTTCCTTCGTTTTTGGCATAAAATAATTAATTAGGGCAAATGTTCAACTTTTGTTGCTCAACCAGAAGGTTTCCCCTCTGGTCCTTTGCTGCGACCCGTTTCATATAATGCCCCTCTAAACGGGCTCTCTTCTCAGAGATATGAGACTTAACAAAGCGTTTGATCAATAGAAAGGGGTCCTTAGAATAAACAAAAACCAAAAATATCTGCCAGCTTCCATTGAGCTTTACTACCCAATCAAATACAACGGTATCTTGTAACCATAGATCTTCGGCCAAAAATTCTAAATCTTCACTCACAGCCTTTTTCCCTGTATTTTGACTGGATTGTTTATAATTTAATAGTAGCGAATACGCACCTGGATCTAATTGAGCCTTCATGAGTTGGGAAGTTTTGAAGTCATTTTTATCGTCTGAGAAATATGGGTAGCTAGTTCTTGCTTCCCAGAATCGCTGAGATAAGGCTTTAACAATGCCCAGATATGAGTAGCTAAAGGGCTGTCAGAGCCTGATATTGAATGTTTTCTAAATCCCATGATACGTTGGTTGGGGAAAGAATGGATTTGAAAAATAACCCACTCCGCGAGGAAGGAAATCTCTTCATTTTCTAAGGGATTCATTGCCCCACGAGAAATGTTAAATCGTATGATCTCTCCAAATAGAAATACCTGCCACCCGAGAAACTCTTCAATTTTCAAAAATAAATTGGGATAGGATCGTTTGATCTCAACCAAATCTGTAAAGAAAAAACCAAATTCTATCTGAAGGGATTCGATACTAATAAAAATACGGTCTACGTGGGCAAAAATAGGGGTATTGCGATATTCGATCAGTACCTCTTTGACCCGCTCCTCCCAACGCTCCAATAAAGCAGTAACAATGGCTTCCTTATTGGGATAATGATAGGCAATATTTCCAAGGCTAATGATCGTATCATCCGAAATATGTTGGAGCCTGACATTTACAAAACCCTTTTGGTTGAATAACTTTTTAGAAGCCTGTAATATTTTTTCCTTATTCTTCAAACGTATAGGAGTAAATCGCCAACAATATACTCCTAAAATCCGCAAAATGCTTAACAGTAAGTGTTTTTTGTTTAAAACAGATTAAAGAATTTTTCAACCTTTCCAAAAAGGGGTTCAATTCCTATTTGCGAAGAATCGATTAAGAAGGTGAATCCTTTTTGCGCCGAATTACATCCTGGATCTTTTTGGCGCTTTCATAGTCTTCTTTTTCCAACAGCCGTCTGAGCAACATCTCTAGCTCGTCTAAAGAGTATTCCTGGAGGTTACGTTTCTCGCCAAAGGATTTCCCAGGGCTTTCCAATACAATTCCTGCCTCTTGGAGGATATGCTCGTATGTATAAATGGGACAAGGTTTCCTCACCGCCAATGCAATAGCGTCTGAACTACGTGCATCTAGGTTCTCTAAGGTATCGGCAGTCTTGATAACTAGCTGAGCCGAGAATATCTTGTCTTCATATCGAGAGATGACGATCTCCTTTAGGCTACTTTCTCCTCGTTCTAATAAGGTAAGGGCTAAATCGTGGGTAAGGGGCCTTTGGGTTTTCATGTTCTCCAGCGCAATAGCGATGGCTTGGGCCTCAAAAGCCCCAATAATAATAGGGATTCTTCTGAACCCTTTGTTTTCTTCGAGAACTAGTACAAAGTTGCCAGGGCTAGAGGAACTTTGAGAAAGCGCAATGATATTAAGTTCCTTTTTATCCATGGTTCCATACGGGATCTTGAGCGATAAATCGGCATAGATCTTCAACATCCGAAAAGGGTGCTATGACCAACCCCTCCTGGGTGAGTTTATATAGCGAAGGACCTTCTATCTCAATTTCGTAACCGTAAAGAAGAAAAACCTTATTTTCCTCTACTTTTTGAACTGTTAACTGAAAATGCTGTAGGCCAAATAATAAGAAAGCCTGGGGATCTATGGACGATTCTGTATTCATATTGTAAAACTCATTAGAATATAAAACCCATAAGCCATACAAAGCAAGGAAGACAACCAGGTGAATCCTCTCCGCCATTGAGGGTTAGGCTTCCTCTTATTACTCCGGCCCAACAATGGGATACACATGAGAGAAGCCGCTAATGCCATCCCTAAGGCTGAGCCTAATCCAAAAAGGATCAGATAACTTAAAGCTTCCCAATTTGATTCCTGGTTGGCTAAAATAAGGATGATTAAGGTACCACTACCTGCTAAGCCATGAATTAATCCTATCCCGTAGGCTTCTTTGTCGTGGCTGGATTCTTCAGAGAAATACTTGGAAGGTACGTGGGTGAACAATCTCAAAATCCCTAAAATAATGAGCATTACCCCTACAAATAATTCAAAAAAATCAAAGTAGGTCTTGAGGGTATGCACTTGAAGTAATATGACTAGGATCCCCATTAGCAATAAGGTAGAGGTATGCCCTAGGCCCCAAATAAAGCCATTTTTCCATACTTGCTTTTGGTTTTCTGCTTTTGCTACCAGGGCACTCACAGCAAGTAAATGATCTGCTTCAAAAGCATGACCAAACCCAATAAGGGCAGCGAAAGCCAGTGATAGTCCTTCTTGCATATTTTTATCGTAAAAAGTTGAGAATTATGCGGTGGTTTCCAGTATCTGCCACAGCCATGATGCCGTTTTCAATGCTAATAGAAAAGGGCCAATAATAGCTCTCCTCTGTTGTATGAATACTATTCTTATTTTCGCTCCCAACTTGGAAGTTATCCTGGCCTAATACATTCTTTGCCGGGGAATTATGCATAGTTGGCAGGTTGGGATGCCAGAGTAAACGGCTATTGCCAGTATCTGCCACCCACAGGCCATTTTGATGAAAACAGGTATCGTAACACCAGTTCAATGTATGGGCTTCAGGGAACCATCCAAATTGATTTTGGCCATTGGCCTCAAAAGAAGGTTGGCCAATAATCACTGATGCGGGCTCTTGAAGACCCTTTTCCCAGTGTTCCCACAGAAGCACCCGATAGTATTGGGTATCTGTAATCGCCATAGCCCCTGTAGGAGAAATTTTCACGGAGTATGGCCAAATAGCGTCTTGGTGGTCATAGTCTCTTTCTGTGAAATGGTCTTTCCCAATTACAGCATCAGCAGCTACATGGGACACTTGAGGGATCGCTTCGTAAAATAGTACCCTGCGATTACCTGTATCTGCGATCCACAAAGATTGCCCATCAGAAGTTACTCCATAGGGCCAGTTGAGGCTGTATGCCGAAGGTAAATGGGAAATGCCACGGATATTGGGGTCATTAGCAGTGAAGTTGGGTTGGCCAATAACAACATCAGCGGCCTGACCATCTACGCTTGGAAATTGCTGCCAAATAAGAACCCGATGATTCCATGCATCTGCGACGATCAACCTTTGCCCATCCGACCAAATTCCAGAAGGGTACAGCAAGGTGGATCCCGAAACTTTTCCCCCTGCATTTCTACCTACTCCCTGGGAATGAGATTGACCCAAGGTAATATCGGGAGGCTGAAACTCATTCGTAGGAAGTTTGTTCCAGATAAAGACCCGGTTTTGGCCCGTATCAGATACGATCAGCTTAGCACCCGATAGGCATACCCCTCGCGGGGCAAGTAAAGGATTATCCTTTTCCCCATTAAAAACCCGTAAAGACGAGATCAAAGAACTTTGAAGACGCAGCCCCATTAAATTTTCTTTTCTTTATCAGTTACTAGGATTAAGTTTTCAGCAAATTCGAGGGAGCTGTTCTCCTACAAGCCTGTGCACAACCCTTTTGCCCCCAATGCCACTGTGCAACATGACTTTCCCAGGATGGTCTGAGACAATCTCCCCTACTTTATTCGCCTGGGAAAATCCTGGAATGGATCGCAACTCTTCAAGCAGGGCATCGCATACCCCTTGAGAGACAATCGCAACAAATACTCCTTCATTGGCAACATACAACGGATCCAAGCCCAACATTTCACAACCTCCCCTTACCTCTTCAAGTATAGGTATTTCAGCATCCAAAAGGCTTATTCCCAATTTTTGATCGATAGCCACTTCATTCAAACTAGCCGCCACTCCCCCTCTTGTCGGGTCCCGAAAAAATTTAATCGCAGGGCCAAATGCTTCTAACAAAGGTAGCGTAGCCTCATGTAGGGGTCTTGTATCACTCTTCATCGTCGTTCCAAATTCTAGGCCTTCTCTCTGAGAGAGGATACAAATTCCATGGGTAGCGATGGGTCCACTGATAATCAGTTGGTCTCCGATTTGAATTCGACTCGCATCAATGTGCGCTTGGGGATGGAGGCTACCAATTCCCGAAGTATTGATAAATATTTTGTCTCCTTTACCACGTTCTACCACTTTGGTATCTCCTGTTACTATATGCACTCCGGCTCTTTGGCTAGCCTGTTGGATAGATTGGAGTATCTCCCATAATTCCTCGATCGACAATCCTTCTTCCAGAATAAAGCCTAGGGACAGATATTGTGGAATAGCCCCAGACATGGCCAGATCGTTCACGGTTCCATTTACAGATAAAACACCAATATCCCCGCCTGGAAAGAAAATGGGAGATACGACATAGCTGTCTGTAGTAAAGGCCAAAGGTCCTTCTAAATTCAAAAAGGCTCCATCGTGATGGCGATCCAATATAGGGTTTCTCAAGGTTTGGAAGATCAGCTTATCCAGTAGTTTCTGGGTTAATATTCCTCCGCTACCATGCCCCATGGTGATAATCTCTGAGTCCATTTGAGGGACCGGACAACTCAGCTTCATTCGGAGATTGGGTATTTTCATACAGGAATTTCTTCGAAGGTAGACGAAAAGTTATAATAGGCTGCACACGCCCCTTCAGAACTCACCATGGGTGCTCCTAGGGGTTTCTGTGGCGTACACGTCTTACCAAAAGCAGGACATTGATGAGGTTTAATAATTCCTTTTAATACCTGTCCTGCCATACACAGAGATGATTCTTGGACGGGAATTAAATCAACCTCAAATTTTTGGGTAGCATCATAAGCTGCCATAGATTCTTTTACCTCATATCCACTCTTAGGAATTGTACCGATTCCTCTCCAAGCCCGATCGTCTACATGAAATGTCTGAAAAATGGTCTCTCTGGCATGAGGATTTCCTTCGGCTTTGACCACTCGACTGTACTGGTTTTCCAAGCGGGCAGTCCCTGCTTCGAGTTGGCGAACGGTCATTAATATCCCTTGCAACATATCAACAGGTTCAAAGCCTGTTACTACTATCGGGATTTGGTACTTTTCCACGATTGGCACATATTCTTCCAGGCCCATAATGGTACAAACATGGCCAGCAGCTAGGAATCCGTCAATTTGGCTTTCTTCGTCATTGATCACGGCCTCCATTGCAGGTGGGACCAAAACATGGGAAGCTAAGATTGAATAGTTCTTCAACCCTTGACGGTGTGCGTGTAGAACGGACAATGCATTTGCCGGAGCGGTAGTCTCGAAACCCACGGCAAAAAATACCACCTCCCGATCTGGATTCTCCTTAGCGAGTTGAACCGCTTCAAGGGGGGAATAAAGGATTCGAATATCGGCGCCTTGGGCTTTGGACTCTAAAAGACTCTTTTCACTACCCGGAACTCTGAGCATATCCCCAAAAGAGCACAGGATTACGCCTTCTTTTTCCGCTAGAAAAATGGCCTTATCAATAAGCTCCAGTGGGGTGACACAAACAGGGCAACCAGGTCCATGTATCATAGTGATTTGCTCCGGGAGCACATTCACTAAACCATGTTTTACTAGGCTATGGGTTTGCCCTCCGCAGACTTCCATAATAGACCAAGGACGGGTAACCGTCTTGTGTATTTCCTCCAGGTATTTTCGGGCGAGCGCTGGATCTCGGTATTCAGCTAAAAACTTCATTCGTTTGAGGTATAGGTTGATCGATCGGGCAGTTGGTCTTTGATTTCTTGCAATTCTTCTAATTCCCCTATCTGTTCCAGATAAGTAAAGGTCTTGTGGGCTTCCTCTTCGTTCACCACGCTAATAGCCACCCCTACGTGAACGAGTACATAGTCTCCTTCCTTGGCATGAGGAACCATCTCAAGGCTAGCCTCTTTGGTTATTCCTCCAAAAGAAACAGTAGCCATGCGAACCATTCCTTCAAATTTCATTTCAATCTGTTGTATTTTTCCAGGTATCGCCAAACACATAATTAGGTCTTTGAAAAGTTATATGCTAGATTCATATCTATGCAATTGATAATTGATTGCTATTCTGTTGGGCATAATACATGAGCTGGCCAAAGGCAATATTTTCATCATTAGGGCTGAGGGCGGAATGAAAATACAGTTGATAAGCCTGCCCCAATACATGGTGTAAGCCATCCACCAATATCGAATTCTGAAATACCCCCCCACTACACGCAATTTTTCTGACTCCCAGTCTGTCTGCAACCTCCCTAATATACAGGACCAAGGTCATGTGAAATTTAGCTGCAATTAATTCTTTGTCTTCACCCGCTCGTATATCTTGGACAATTCCTGTAAGGATCTGCTGGATAGCTAAATGCGCGTGAAGCAGCGTAAAAGGATAAGGCCTAGGGAAGGAACCCGTACGCTTGAGAAAACTTCTGGCCATAGCTTCCAGTTTTAGAGCTGCCTCTCCTTCATACCTCTGAACCTCACAGATTTCGAGCAAAGATGCCACTGCATCAAAAACCCGTCCCATACTCGAAGTTTTTAGCGTAGACCGTTCTATTAGCTTGAGATAAATTTGTTGCTCGATTGGGGAAAACTTATCCAAGCAAAGTGGTTCATTAGGGAGTAAGGCCAATGCAGCTAGTCGGGGTTCGCGGGCCATCTTATCTCCTGCGATAGAAGGAAAATACGCCACGTGTCCGATTCGCTTCATACCAGATTTGTGGTAAAGGAAACCCTCTCCTCCCCATATATTCCCATCTTCG
>JBCCTX010000165.1:0-16619 GCA_039197765.1 Bacteroidota bacterium | reverse complement strand
TTTTCCATTACCATTACGTGCCAGGCAAAACGGAGGCCCTTTTCATTCCATAAGACATTCCCAGGGTAAGAATAGTGGCGCAGAGGGAGGAAAATTTGTAAGCCCATATATAGTCCCAGCAATACTACCCATCCCGTTGGAATTGTGTAAGAAGCTTGGACATTTGTCTGTAGAAAAGACTTTTCCCCCAAAAGATTTTTCCAATCTTCTTCCGTAAAAAAAATCAAAGCAGCCCCTATCATGATCCAGGGAAACATCCCAATGGGAAATAACAGTCCCGTCATTCCATGAAAGAGGATAACGGCAAGGAAAGCAACGGGCCGTGTCTGTGGAATCAGTAAAAAAAAGGGAATAAGGAGGTCATATAAGGTCCCTCCCCAACTAAATGCGTAGGCGACCCAATCTTGGTCAAACCATGATCCCAACAAAGGAAAATCCGTCCTAGCAGCCAGCCAGGTTTTCATGGGCTCAGCTCTCACCAGCCAATCGTACTTGAGCTTCGCTATTCCTGCAAAGAAGTAGACCACAAAAATCTGAAACTGGATCAAAAGGAGAGCCCAGCGAGGAATACTCTTGGACTCGGGATGCTGCGTCCGTTTGAAATAGACATCTAGGGATACTACCTGGTTTGCAGGAACCCATAGAAGTAAGAAGGCCATAAGGGACACAAAGTAGTAGTGGTTGAGGTACCAAGCCTTATCTATGAGTTCGAGGTAGGTAAAAGTTAAAAAAAACAACAGCGTACTCCAGCGGTAAAAGAAACCCAATGCAATACCCAGGGCACCTATAATACTGCAGGCCAAAAGCGCATACATCCAGGGAGCGGGCAATACTTGGACCCAGTCAAAGCCTGGATAGGTAAAGTGATAGGTCGGAACTAAAAAGAGAGCTTCTACCCAGCCCTTTGCGAGAAAGCGAACTTGGGAGAAGCATAGAACTATGCCAAATACAATTCTAAAAACAGCAAGAGGAAAGGCTGATACAGGGGTACTAAGTCGTTCTTTTAGGTCCTCAATCCCCATCTGTATCGTTGAAGGTAATCAGGATTCCCAGGTTATTCGCAGCATCTACCTTAAAAGATGCCAGGAGATCCCTTACAGACTGATACAAATCTTCTACAGCCTGGTTCTGAGAATCTACAGCTATCGAGAGAGGTTCACTTATCAAAGCGAGTTTCTCAAAACACATATCGAACTGGGAAGAGATAGCCTCAGACAGATCCGTATCCTCTTGCTTGGCTTCGAGGAAGTCCAACAGATCATCTAGTCCTTCCTTGCTTATATCTCCCTCATAACTCGCTTTGAGCCCTTTAAGGTTTTCCTCTATTAAGGGTAAAGAGAGTTGACTTGTAAAGGCTTCAGCCTCATCAGGCTGGATTCTCCCGCCATTATTTTTGCCCAAGGGTTTTCCCAGTTTATTGTTTATAATTTCTTCCAAGAGCCCTACCTGCGAGTTGAGTAATTGGTTTAAGGAACCCTTGGAAAAGTTCTCTGTGCCGCTGATAAACTCTGGAAGTTCATTCTCCCAAACTTCCAATAAGTTTGCCGACCGCACGGCTAGATTTTCAGTCATTGCCTTTATGTAGGTTAGTCGGCGAGTAGCAAGGCTATCACTGGTAAAGTCGGTAAGGCCCACTTCAGTAAACAGCAGAAACTCTAAGGCAGGAAGGCCTTTGGAAGTTGAACCTGAGCCTTCGACAAAGGCTTCTGTCAACTCATCTGTACCACTCACATTTCTATTCAAGAAATTCTGATTGGTAGGCCATTTATCAATACGGTTGTGAAGAAAGTTATCTTTGACATCGAGGATTTCAAATACTTCACACTGCTTCCAACTCTTTTTAGTATCTAACCACTGAGCCTGTATAGCCATAAGATTCGCTTCAGTCGGATCGCTGGCAAATACGGCTGCCACAGAATCAAGGCTTGCAACTTCAGCTACAAAGGCTTCATGGAAAGGTATAAGCACCGCCTCTCCGATGTTCTGTAGCATTGCCTCCCGATCAAAGGTAGTAGGGGTTACGGGGGGGGGATCTGGCTCAGGTTCTTCCATTACTTCTGAAGGTGCTGGGTCTGAATCATTATTGCAGCTGGCAGTTAAGAGAACTACCAGTCCTGCCAGTAACAAAAAGAGAAACGAGAATGGCTTTTTCATAAGGATTCTAAAAAGGTGAGAAGTTCATTTCTTTCAGTAATTGATAAGGCCTTAAAGCGTGCTTGGGATTGCAATGCTTCCCCACCATGCCAAAGAATGGCCTCTTCTAAATTTCGTGCTCTGCCATCGTGTAAGTAGAATGTATGTTTATTGACTGTATTAAACAAGCCAATTCCCCATAAGGGAGGTGTTCTCCATTCCCGCCCAGTTGCCTCAAAATCAGGTCGATTATCTGCCAATCCTTCCCCCATATCGTGAAGTAACAGGTCTGTATAGGGTCGAATTGTCTGGTTGGACAACGCATCAAAGCGATGATGCGCTCCTGTTACAAATTTGGGAACATGGCAAGAAGTACAGCCTATCTCGGTGAACAATTTCTTTCCCCGCAAAACCTCCTGATCTTCCCAATTTCTTCTCGCGGGAACTGCTAGAGTAGAAGAATATAATACCACTTTCAGCAAATCATCATCGTCGATCTCCGTTACGCCTCCGTCGGGAAGATCCTGACAAGCTTCATTATCTTGACAGTTTTCTTCTGGTAACAAATAGGTCTTGATCCCTATATCTCCATTGAAGGCGGAAGCTACCTGCTGGAGCAAAGAGGGTTGGTTGGCCTTCCATCCAAAGCGTCCCATAACCGTAGATTGGGATTCTATATCCCATACATAGTTGGGCCTTCCAGAGATTCCATCTTGATCGCCGTCAGACTCGTCTGCCAGTGCAAGAATATCTTCTTCTGCTATAGCTTCCAATAATCCCAAGCCAATAACCTGAGGCCCGACCCGAGGAGATAGTTGAACACTGGGATCCATTTCACCATACGCTAAATCTATGAGTTTATACAAAGGCTTACGAAGGATGTAGGTAGTCCCATCGGGATAAGTACCGGGTTCTTCAATATATAGGATTTCAATTCCCCCTTCCCTCATGACCCCTAACAAGGCCTGATCCTGAAGTTGGCCTCCATAAGTGTGTTCAGGAAGCGGCCCGCCGAAGGGGCCCTCTCCTGGAATGCTAAGGCGTATGACCATTCCTTCCCCGGTTCTTCCCAGAGAACTCGGAGGCTGCCCGCGACCATCTTTGAAGTGACAAGCAGCACAAGACCTTGCATTAAAGAATGGACCAAGGCCATCTCTAGCTTTCGTAGAAGCTGGGGCAGATACCCAATTTTGATTGAAAAAAGAATTCCCCACAAAGAAGAGCAGTTCATCCATTCCATCCACTCCTGGCGCTTGAAAGCCAAATGCATTAGGGGAAGAATCAGATACAGTCGCCTGCCCACCCGAAAGGTGCTCGCCAGCCTCTGGTACCAAGACCTCAGGTTCTTCGATTACCATATCAGGCTCCTCTGTAATCTCATCATCTCTACAAGATAAGATAACAACAGATAGGATGAACAGGAACAAGTAATATCTTCTCATTGAGGAAACTTTTTATAGTAACCAAATAACCCGATGCTTGTTAGCACAAGCATACGGGTTTCAACCAGAAAATTTAGAAAAATAGCTATTAGCTATATCATTCAGGCAAATCGGTATTGATGGTCAAACCGAGTTTTTGTCCTACCTCAGCAATGTTATCGCCAAAGCTTCTCAATTCATTAACTGCTGTGAGAACGTCAGGACGAGTGGAAGGATCAGATATAGCAAAATCAAAAGGAATTGCAGTAGCTTCCACAGCTGAAAGTCCTAAGTTCATTTGATCCAATACCTGCTGGTTAAAGTCAGGGTCTTCTACTTCCATCAAATCGCTGACAGACGAACCGGTAATTTTAGAAATTCCATCGATCCGGATGTAACATCCCGTATATACATTTCTTACTCCTATCGCATTGAGACGGGTATCTCTATGCGTGTTATCGCTAAAGCAAGAGTGCTCGTCTTCTTGATCTTGGTTGTCATAAGCCGTAAAAATACGCTCACCTGCTAGTTCAGACTTGGACAATACGCCTATTCCTGTGAGCATATTGGTGATGGCTACATCTTTGTCAAGTGCCATAAAGGTAGCGCGGAAGTTATCAGTACTTCCTGGCTCCCACTCATCCAGCAAACTTTGCAAGTGGTCCAAAAGCAGATCTGCAGTTAAAGCAAGATACTCTCTACGACGGTCCTGATTAGCAGCTGTCCCTCCATCTACAAAATCTGTATTGGGTCTTTGGCCTGCTTGTAAATCGAGTGGAGAGGTTAAGTCCTGTCCCCACAGTAGGAACTCAATCGCGTGATAACCTACAGCTACATTTTCTTCTCCGCCAACCTCATTGAGGCTTTCAAGAGTCGCTTTGTCTAATGTAGGGAAGTTAACTAAGTCATTGACAATCCCGGCATCAGGAGCACCATCTACATAGTCAATATAAGATTCATCTAAAGGCCATGCATTGAGCAGTCCTTCAGGTCCGTCCTCATCATCGATAGGTCCGCTTGCAAAGCGAAAGGCTTCCGTTTGACCATAAGGCTCTCTAGAAGCTAACCACGCGGTTTTTGCAGCTTCAAACAATTCCACGCTTTCGGGACTTGCAACAAATGCGTCTATTGCATCTTTCATCTCTGAAGCAAGATCGTAAGCATCTTGGTAGTTAGCATATACAATCTCGGCATATGTAGAGACAATACTTTCCTTAAGTTCTGCTGTAGAAGCTGTTGTAACGGTATCTGTCTGCGTAACAGTCACAGTATCTGTTTCTGTTACCGTAATGGTTTCCGTAATCACTTCTGGATCGTCATCATCACAGCTGACAACAGCGATCCCCAGCACCAAAAAGAACGCGAGGACATGTAGTACGTTAATCTTCATGATAAATTTTCCGTTTTGTGTTAAACAGTAGGAACAATCAGTATTTAAATTGATCTTAATTAAGACTGATTCTAAATAGTGAACATGAAACTATCACTTTAGTTACCGAATCCAAAATATTTTTTCCGTTTTATGCTAAATTCTAATGTAAGGTATAATTGGAAATTGCGCAATTTAAACAAAAATGGCTTACAAATTACTTCATCTAAGCCACAAGCGCCAACAACTGCTGCTCTTTGCGTACAGCTCGTAGAATAAGAACGGTCCAGGCCAATAGGATTCCACCTGTTAGTATGGCAAAGAGGGCCGCTACGACATATACACGGGTAGGTACCTCTGGATAGATTTTCTCAGGAGGATCGACAAAGCGCTGCTGCATATCAGCTGCTATCTCGGAAAGCGTCTCTACCTCTACAGGATGGCTGTAGGCTTGTCCTGTGTACGGGAGAACCTTGAGACGAAGACCTTTAATTGTTGAATGCCCCACTTCTTCATTGATTGTGAGAGAAGCCTGAGCAGCAGATCCTCCAAAAGGAATGTGCAACGGGTCTTCGTTCTCTATATAAAATTCCATATATAAGGAGTCATAATTGGGAATACCCCCTGACGGAAAATGAGCATAAAACCTCGTTCCCTCTTCCAAGGTACAGGGATAGGAACAAGCGAGTTTTACTGGCCAAGGGCCCAATTGAGCTGAATCCACAATAGCATAATAGCCTTCGGGGTATCCACTCCATATTCTGAAGCCATCTTTGACAGTAGCAAAGCCTATACTAATCAGGTAAAAAAGGATAAGCGTAGTAGATAGGATAACACCACGTCCAACGCTTAGATGTCGCCAAGAAATACCAGCTACGGTAGCTGGGACAGGGTTTTTCACGTGGGCCTTACTTTTTTGAGTGGTTAACCGTTGGCGTTTCTTTTTCAGTTTACTTTCCAGCTTTTTGGTTTGTCGCAGGTACCAGATATAAGTACCTGCTAGAATGCTAATACTCAGTACAAGCCCAAACAAAAACCAGAGAACCTTAACTCCAAGCCCACCAAAGGTCCCAAAATGAAGCGGATCAACTAGGTTGTTAATAAGTTGCAAAATGGGAAGGTCTCCGGCTTTCTGGATAAACACCACTTCCCCAGTGTAGGGATTTGCGTGCACTTGATTGGTCCGGTCGCGGGTGAGCGGATTATTGTCCTGACCGTGCATCACGATGTAGTTATTGGGCCGACTAGGAAGTCCGATGTACTCCACTTGATAACCCGGAAAAGCTGCTTCAGCCTTTTGAACACAGGTATCTAAGTTGACAAGCTTGGGGGTATCTCCCAATTGACGAAGCTCTGCTTCAGCAATTTTTTCAGGCTGGGCAAAGCGTAGGACTTTGCTCTTCGCAAAATTGTTAATAGCAAACTCCGTAAAATACCATACACCCGTTAGGGAAATGATCAAGGCGAAGATTAGGGACCAGACCCCTGCCATCCGGTGGGCATCGGCAACCAGCATACGAATGCCTTTATCCCACCTGAGCTTAAAGAGATTTTTGAACCAGTTTTTATAGAACAGAAATCCTGTGAGGACCGAGAATAGCAGAAAAAAGGCAAAAATCGTCACAACAATTACGCCTCGGAGGCCATCGAAAAAATTATTGTGGTAGCTTCGGAAAAAGCGCTGTACATCAAGAAAGGGATTTTGTCCTCTAATCGCTCCCGTGTAAGGGTCTAAATGCACCTTTAAGATACCTTTTACCGGATGACTCACATAAGAGGTAGCAGCAAAATAATCCCCTACCTCCGTAAAGGAATTTTTCTGTTGCTCGAGGTTGGTAATTGGAAGGTCTGGAAATTCTTTCTGCATGTTTTGATACATCGCCTCCCAAGCATAGGGAGCATCTTTCCCCTCTACGCGTAAGGCAGGATCGAGGAGCCAGTCCAGTTCATTCGATAAGGTCGCAAAGGTACCTGAAAAGCAAATGACAAATAGCAGCAGGCCGATATTGAGTCCCAACCAGCCATGGATTTTGAATAGGGTTTTATTGGAAAGGAGTTTCATAATGCTGGATGTAGCGTTTTTTTCTAATGGGAAGAACAAGCGGATAGACATTAACTCAATTAGTCTAACATAAAGCATGGTAATTAGTTATAATAAGTATTATTTAGACTAAATAAATATAAGGACATTGCGAAGTTATGTAATTTTTGTCCTTACAGGTTACAGATTACCGAGAATGGGTACCTTAAATAACTAACTCTCTTGCTTGTAAAAAGGAAAAATGACGACCGAATTCTGGATTTAACTTCTCGTAGAGATTTTGGGTTGCTTTACAGCGATTTCTGGGAAAAAGTATTTGCGGTTTGTTACCACAGTACAGAAGACTTGGAGCTAGCCAAAGGAATGACCCAAGACATTTTCAAATCTATCTGGGAGCGAAGACACTCCTTGCAGGTCAAAAAATCCTACGAAAACTATTTGGTAAGAGCTGCCAAGCTCAAAGTAGCTGAGCATTTTAGAAATCAAGCTATCCGAAAAAAATACCTGGATACCGTTTCACAGCGCCTACATGTGGGTGCCAACTACACGGATCAAGATGTCTCCTACACTTTGTTAAATGAAGAACTCGAACAGTTAGTCGCCCAGCTCCCCAGCCAATGCCGCAACGTCTTCCAGATGAGCAGAAACCAGGGCCTGACCAATAGAGATATTGCCGAGCGACTGCAGATCAGCCAACGAGCCGTCGAATACCACATTAGCAAGGCGCTTCACTTCCTTAAAAAGAATCTCCCCGAGTACGAGATCTCCTAGTTCCATACAACTTTATTAAAGGTATTCTTTAATAAATACCATAGATAGAAAGCTGTTTAGAAAGCTTGTGAGGTCTAGGAATTGAACACAGAGACTCAGAGGCACGGAGCATAAAAGCTGCACATAGCACCTAAAACCTTGCACTTTCAACGATAGATTTAGACTGGATGTCTTTATTATCTCATAAAACAATTCCTTTCCCTGTGCTTAAAAAAAATCCCTCTTCCAACTTCGGTAAACGCCGAGTTGTGCTACTACTCTTATGAAAGCCCTGCTGTAGGTACTTCGTAGGCACACTCGAATAAACCAGGAAATGGAACACATCGATAAGAAACTCTTAGAAAAATACTTCCAGGGGAACTGTACGGAAACGGAAAAGAAGCTTGTAGAAGAATGGCTGGAGGCCGAAACCTATGAGGAGCCCTTAAAGCTCGAAAGAGCTCAAAAAGATCAGGTCAAAACCCTGATGTGGCAAGATATTCTGGCAAAAGTAAATGAAGATGCCCAGGCCCCGGTATTTCCCTTGTATCAACGGGCACTCAGGTATGCCGCTGTCGCCTGTGTCTTCCTAGGGGTCTTTATGGCGGGACGCCTATCGGTACAAACTAGTTATGCAACTCCCAAGGAGGATGCTGAATCTACTGAGTTTCTCTACTTCAATGGTCCCAATGGTACACACGTAAAACTTCCTGGGGAAAAACACCGGGTGAGATTCCAGGGTAGACTGAGGTTCTTTAATGGTTCTGTGATGCCAAAGTTCATCATTTGTGGAGAAAAAGAGTTTGTCCTAAACCCGGGTCAGGCCTATTACTTAAGTGGATCAGATGAGCACCCCGTGTTGACAAACAGTGCACATTTGCGGGATAGGAATTCTAATGAGACTGAGCTTGAAGGAGACTATTCAATTTTAAGAATGCATGAATAAGGCACTTATTACTATCGCCTTCCTTCTTTCTTCCCTAGATGCATTTACGCAACAGCAAGGCTCTTTTAAAGGTTTAGTTACAGACGAAATGGGAATTCCCCTCCAAGGGATTAAGGTCTTAGTAAAGGGTCAGGATAGGGGGGCGATAACAAATAAAAAAGGGAAATTCACGATTAATGAGCTAGTAGCTGCTACGTATCAGATTGAAGTATCGGGGCTGGGATATACCACACAGGAGTTTCCTATTACGGTAACAAGTCAAGAGGTAGTCCAGCGAGAGATCATGCTAAAAATGGCTCCCCTCGAGTTGGAAGAGGTAGAGATCCTGGCAGAAACAGAAGGCAAAGCCCTGGAGCGATCTGCTAATGCCGTGAGTGTGATCGAAACAAGAGAAATCAAGCTCAAATCAACAGATCTGGGAGAGATCGTGGCCCAAACAGAGGGAGTAAACGTCCAGCGCGCAGGAGGCCTAGGCTCCAATATTCGCTTTTCTTTAAATGGTCTTTCAGGAGATCAGATCCGATTCTTTTACGATGATATTCCCTTGAATTTCACGCCCTACGCCTTTGGGATAGCCAATGTTCCCGTCAATATGATTGACCGCGTAGAAATCTACAAGGGCGTAGTCCCCATTCAGTTTGGGGCAGATGCTCTAGGAGGAGCCGTCAATCTTGTGCCTCCTAAAATTGCTCTGGGTTGGGGAGGTTCGGCCTCCTACCAGGTAGGCTCCTTCAGCACCCATAGAGCAACAGCTAATGTCAGCTATGCAAACGAAAATACTGGGCTATTTGTCGTGGCAGGGGGCTTTTACGACTATACAGACAATGACTACAAAATCGACGCAACGGTAAGCGAAACACGACCTGATGGCAGCTCGACGGGTAGACTAGAACCCGCTACCATCAGACGCTTTCACGATGGATATCGGGCTGTAGGTATCCACCTGCACATAGGCATCCGAGATAAAAAGTGGGCCAATGAGCTCAGCGTGGAAGGCTATTATGGAGATTACGATAATGAAGTGCAACATAGCCAGTCTCCCGGCTTGATTGACCAACCCAGTTTGGGTATCGAACAAGCTGTAGCAGGTAGTCCCTTCGGCGAAGTTCGCTTCACCAGTTTATCCCTGGGACTTAATCTGCACTATAACGTAGACCTAGGAGACAAATGGGAATTAGATCTGAAAGCAGGATACAACGACAATGAGCGGGTATCCATTGATACGAGTAGGAATTTGTACAACTGGTTTGGAGAGGTTATTCGAGTTAAAAACCAGCCCGGTGAATTTGGAGAAGAGGATCACCTGTTCACCTTTAGCGAAAGTGCCTTTGCTCGCCAGCAGCTGACCTATACCCTTTCAGATAAGCACGTGTTTAAGCTTTCCATGGCACCTACTTACGCCTACCGCACAGGAGACAACCTTCTACTAGACGGTGTGTTCGACCCAGCCCTCGATGATGGCTACCTGTTTGACCTGGTTACCGGCTTAGAATATACCGCTGAACTGCTGGATGGACGCTTGCAAAACATCGCCTTTGTAAAAAACTATCGACAAAACATTCGAATTGAATCTCTGGATCCTAGTATTGAAGAATCCCTCATAGATGAACGCTCCGTGAGTAACTACGGAGCAGGAAACGGAATGAAATACGATTGGTCTCCACGCTTTTCTACTAAACTCAGCTACGAATACGCCTACCGCTTACCTCGCCAAGACGAGATTTTTGGGGATGGGCAACTGATTCAAGAAAATCTGGAACTGCGTCCCGAAAGCAGTCACAATATAAACCTGCAATGGACCTACGCGAGCAAAGCGGGTGTAAGCAGTGACTGGCAACTACAAGGGAACTTCTTCTTACGTAGGATTGATGACCTAATCTTTCTTCTCGTAAATCAGGATGATTTTGGTTCATTTCAAAACGTATGGAGTGCCACTTCGCAAGGGCTTGAATTAGGCGGAAGATGGAAGAATGTAATCAGAGGCTTAACCCTTTCTGCTAATACTACCTACCAGGAATACCTGAATACCTCTGAGACAGGACCCTTTGAAAGATTTGAGGGGGATCGTATCCCCAATACGCCCTATTTTTTTGCCAATGGAGCAGCGGAATACCAACTAGAGAATGCGATCCAGAAAAACGGCAAGCTGTCCTTCTTCTGGAATACTCGCTACGTCAATTCCTTTTTTGTGGGCTGGGAAAGTGCTGGCTTACAACAATTCAAAGCTGAAGTACCCGATCAAAGTATCCATGCAGCTGGACTGACCTATCAGACACATGTAGGCAACATGCAAAGCGCTTTCACTCTGGAAGCGCAAAACCTGACCAATGCCAAAGTATTCGACCTCTTTGGTGTCCAGCGACCGGGTCGGGCCTTTTACCTTAAATCGACTGTCCAACTCTAATTAGAATAGTGTGCAATTAATACATACCCATTTCCATTCAGGTCTCTCCCCTCCTCCCAGACTTTCCTATTTACAGAAGATAAGCGGGAGGAAAATCAAACACAAAAAATCTTTAACACAATGAATCAAACAACCCCAACATAAGTCGATCCGACAGCCAGTTAATACCCTATTCCGGACTTAGTCCGGGAAATACCTGCCGGGAAATGTGCCCTGGAACGACACACTCCCAACGAAGGCAGGCTAACAATTAAATAACTGTTAAACACAAAGTAAGAAAAATGAAACTTTTTAATCTAATAAATAAGAAACGAGCTTGGGCATCTATGTTACTAATAGGCCTCATCTCTTTTGGAATATTCTCATGTAGTGACGACGATAGTACTGAAGTGAACCCGGATGGGGAGGAAGCTGAAACGGGTTGGCTCACTGGATATTTTACTGCAACACCGCAAGGAAGGTTATACTATATGGAGGCGAACGAAAATATTCCTGATGAAACAAATATTTCAAATGCTGTTGAGTTAGGATTCGGCGCAAGAATTCTTTCCTTTGGTGAGCACCCTTATACTTGGAACGATGACGCGGGTACACTTACGAAATGGACCGTGGATAGAACTACACTGGAATTTTCTGTAGAAGGAATCGTTAGTTTCGCATCAAAAGGTATATCCGGAAATATAGGCCTTACAATAGTCATTGCCTCAGAGACTGAAGGTTATGTACAGGATATTTTTGAAGGCCAAATTGTAGAGTTTAATCCAAGTCTAATGGAAATTACGCAGGTAATAAATTTTGATCTTCCTCCTATTAATGATCCTACTAATGGATTTTATTTTATGAATGACCCTGTTTTTATCCCGGAAACTCAAAAAATACTATATGGCATAAGTTATTTTCCAACAGGATGCTGCGAGTATGACGGCCCGAATGGGCTGATAGTTGGCGTTTTTGACATCGGGTCAAAAACTATGGAGTACAAACAAGACGACAGGCTAGTATCAGCTGAAGCGTTAATACCAGATGGAAGCGGTGATGTATATGCCGTTCCTGGCGGAGCCGTTCCGCTTATTGGACAATACATGAATTTCGATACATCTGTAATATCTACTGAACCTAACATTTTACGGATTGACGAAAACGGAAATTTTGATCCCAGCTTTAGTTTTAATTTACAAAGTGTTTTGCCAACGCAATTCGCTAGACCTATTGAAATAGCTTCTGGGAACCTCGTTCCTTTCAGTTACCCAGATAGTACTATCTGGCAGTGGGCTGAAAACTGGAATGACAGATTTAGTGGTGTACCCTTTAATGATTTTATTCCAGTGACGGTGGATATAGTATCAGGAGAAGTCACTCCTTTCACTGCTTTTGATCAATACCAGTACGCTAGCTTTAACCATACTACAAACGGAGTTGATTTTACAGTGGCAGGCACATTCGCTCAACCTGATGAGAATATAGAAGAAGTCTCATGGGTTCTCAGACGAGAAGATGGATTCAATTACACGCAACTTACTAGGCACGTTGGTGGGTCTATGCAGCGTATGGCTCAACTCTGGTAAGAATAGAATCTGTGTTTTTATTGGTCGCAGCGATCGGTTGCGACCTTTTTCTAAACAAAAAGTTCGAGGTTAAAGCTACTTTCTATTAGATGAAGAAAGAAGATTTTGAGTAAGCCTAAGTCAAGTTTTTATAAGGAAAGATTCAAACCATCTGACAAGATCTGGTTCAGATAGTTCCCCTGATGCAAGCTGGGTAATGGTTTTGAACACCTCTATTTCCGAGGCTTTGAGGTAATATCCGTTAAGCAAGAGGAAGGTTGCAGCTACTACAAAGCCTGTTCGTTTATTTCCATCGTTGAAGGGATGATTTCGAACGATGCCAAAGGCATAGGCAGTGGTACACTCAGCAGTTGAGGCATCTTCATAAGCAGCTAAATTTTGGGGACGAGCCAATACTGATTCCAGCAGCCCTTCATCTCGTACCCCTTCCAGTCCCCCATGTTGAGCAAGCTGTTCTGTGTGAATAGCAAGTACAGTTCTCAGGCTTACCCAACGAAAGCTCATTCAGCCAGCTTCTTCAAGGCATTCCGATAATCTCCCATCACTTTTCTAGCGTGATCCATTTCTTCCTCTAGCTTAGGATCATAAGGAGTTATTACCACCCCATTAGGGGTTTCGATGAATGCAATCATATCCCCTTTACTAACTCTGAGTTTAGCCAGGATTTCTTTAGGTAAGATAATCCCAGTTGAAGTACCAACCGTGGTAACTTTAGCTTTGATCATTATAATATCTATTATAATGCTGTTCTACGAAAGAAAATCAAATTAGTTAAGAAATTGTTTGGGACCCATCGAATGGTTTTCTGATTTGCCATGGCTAGAAAGAGGTACCTGACAAAAGATGCAACCAACAATATTCCCCCTTATTTGCCCAAGGGAACCTCAGAAGTGGAGGAATTCTGGGTAGATAATTTAAATCTTTACCTGTGGTAACATAAAAAGTTGGGCGCTTCATCAGCATAATCCCAACAAATTCCTTCTAAGTGTAGTTGAAGAAATGTTTTTGGTCACAACACTATTTTAATTTAGACTCAATTTAAATAGTGTTTTGTTAGACGGGCAATCTGTATAAACTCACATATCCTTGCTAGTAAAGAAAAAGCATATCGTCAAGCTACAACCAGCATTTAAGACCTCAAAAGGATTTGAACAGATGTACCGCACCCATGTGGGAAAGCTCTGTCGTATTGCCTACAACCAAGTACGCGATGAGGCAATTGCAGAAGGGATTGTGCACAAGGTGTTTAGCTCACTCTGGGAGCGGAGAAAAACCCTGCATATAGAAGGAGCGGTAGAAAACTACCTAGTCCGGGCGGTAAAGTTGGCTGTAATGGATCATATCCGTACCCAAGTTGCTCACAGAAAGCACATCGAACACATTGCCTATGCGCGTGTAGAATGTATAAATGGCACGGAAGACACCCTCATGTTTCGAGAACTTCAGGGCCGGGTAAATCACCTGGTGGAACGCCTTTCTCCCCAATGTAAAAAGGTGTATCGACTTAGCCGCGAAAGAGGTATGAGCATTAAAGAGATAGCTGCTGCTTTGCAGCTTGCCGAAAAGACGGTAGAGGCTCACCTATCCAAAGCGCTGAAATTTCTCAGAACGCATCTCGCTGACTATCAGTATTTAACGATTTTTTTATATTTTTTTCTTTTCTGACTAAGGGTAATTGCCTGCTTATCCAACTTATAGATGAAAGCAGAAAATTAAGCTAGCGTACCCTTAGAAAAATGAACATCACCCCCCAACTCCTCGAGCGCTACCATTTAGGAACATGTACCGAAGCAGAGCGCGCTGCAGTAGAAGCATGGCTGGTTTCTATAGCGGATGAACCCAGCGATCTCTCTGAAGCTTCCCAAGAAAGAATGGAGACTAATATCTGGCAGCTGCTTGCCAGCCAGATTAGCCCCCAACCCACAAAAGTTGTTCCCCTATACATGCGACTCAGCCGTTATGCCGCTGTAGCCATTATTATGCTTGGAATATTCTTCTCCGGCTATTTTTCTGGAGTACACAATGCCACCTATGCAAAGACGACGGCAGCTAAGACAGGAATTATTCTCAAAGACTTACTTTATGTCACAGGAGGCGATGGGGCTTTTGGTATCGTAGCAGGAGACAGATTTATAGCCAAGTTTGAGGGGCGAATAAAGCTCCACAACAGCTCGGATAAACAAAAGATAATTATTTGCGGAGAGAAAGAATTTGTGCTAGCACCCCTTCAAACCTACTACCTAAGCGGATCCGAGGCACATCCATCCCTGGTAAACAGTATGCAATTGAAGGACATATATAATGATGTAAAGCAGCTTGAGGGAGACTTTTCAATTGTAAAATTAGATGAATAAGGTACTTATCGTGCTAGGTTTTCTTTTGATCTCTACCAATGGATTTACCCAGCAAACAGGCTCCTTAGAGGGCTTGGTTGAAGATGAACAAGGAGTACCCCTCCAAGGGATTAAGGTCTTGATAACAGGCCAAAACATAGGAGCCATTACAAATGAACAAGGAAAATTTACCCTCAAAAAGTTAGCAGCTGCTACATATAACATTGAAGTATCTGGTTTGGGATATACTACAACGGAGGTTCCCATTACAATAAACGCTACAGAAGTTCTCACTAAGAAAATCGTACTTGAAATGGCTCCCATAGAAATAGAGGAAGTTGAAATCCTGGCCGAAACAGAAGGGAGAGCCTTGGAACGATCCGCCAATACCGTGAAGATCATCGAAACGCAGGAGATAAAGCTCAAATCAGCAGATTTGGGAGAAATCATGGCCCAAACAGAAGGAGTGAACGTCCAACGTGCAGGAGGCTTAGGCTCAAATATCCGCTTTTCTTTAAACGGTTTATCAGGGGATCAGATTCGTTTCTTTTACGCTGACGTTCCCCTGAATTTTACCCCCTATGCCTTTGGGATTGCCAATGTGCCAGTCAATATGATTGACCGGGTGGAGATTTATAAGGGGGTAGTTCCCATCCAGTTTGGGGCAGATGCCTTGGGAGGAGCTGTAAACCTTGTACCCCCAAAAGCCAATCTGGGTTGGGGAGGATCAGCTTCCTATCAACTGGGTTCCTTTGGTACCCACCGTGCAACTGCAAGTATCAGTTATGCAGATCAAAATACGGGACTCTTTGTAATTGCAGGAGGCTTTTACGATTACACAGACAATGACTACAAAATCGATGTTGCGATTGGGGAAACCAGACCCGATGGTATTCCTACAGGTCGATTAGCGCCGGCTACTGTCAGAAGATTCCACGATGGATACAGGGCCTACGGTACAAACCTCCGCATCGGTATCCGCAATAAGAAGTGGGCAAATGAACTCAGTGTAGAAGGATATTATGGAGACTATGACAATGAGATTCAAAATAGCCAGGCTCCAGGCTTGGTTGACCGACCTAGTCTAGGTATCGAGAAAGCCGTAGCAGGTAGTCCCTTAGGCGAAGTACGCTTTACGAGTTTTTCTCGTGGGATCAACCTACACTACAACGTAAGCCTTGCAGAAAAATGGGAGCTTGATCTGAAGGCAGGCTATAATGACAATGAGCGGGTATCCATTGACACCAGCAAAAACCTGTACAACTGGTTCGGTGAGGTCATACGGTTGCAAAACCAGCCTGGAGAATTGGGGGAAGAGGATCATCTATTCACCTTCAGTGAGAGTGCCTTTGCGCGAAAACAACTCACTTATACCCTTTCTGATAAACATGCGTTTAAGCTTTCCATAGCACCCACCTACTCCTACCGAACTGGGGATGACCTCTTAATAGACGGAGCGTTTGATCCAGCTCTCGATGATGGCTACCTGTTTGACTTAGTTACCGGCTTGGAATACACAGCTGACCTGTTGGATGGACGCTTGCAAAACATGGCCTTCATAAAAAACTACCGACAGAATATTCGCATTGAATCCCTTGATGCTAGTGTAGAGGGGGTACAGATAGATGAGCGCTCGGTAAGTAATGTGGGAGCAGGG
>JBCCTX010000164.1:0-16885 GCA_039197765.1 Bacteroidota bacterium | reverse complement strand
TTATGAAACGATTTCTATCGGCCAAAAGGGGGGAATGCTTATGGTAAGCGCTAGTGGAACGGCAGTTGTCTACGAGTAAATGGAATAATTGGGGAATGAACCTGAAAAAACCAGGAGTGAACCTTCTAACGAGCTAACTCTACAAGCGTAAACTTATGAGAATACAATCAATCAACCCCAATTCTTATGAAACAGGTATATACGTTTGTTTTTGCATGCTGCTTATTTCACCTAGGACTGTGCCAAGAAACCCTTGTGAATCGCCACGGACTTCGGCTTGGAGGATTTGGAGCCCCCATACTAGAGTTTAGCGACTTGAATGGCCAGTTTGGAGTCTCTGTCGGCGGTGGTGGAGGGATTATGCTCAACCACTTTTTTATTGGAGGATATGGCTTGGGGAGTACCCATGATATTCTTGCCGATATCGACGCTGACCGCTTTGAAGTGACCCTGGCCCATGGAGGAATCTGGACAGGGTATGATTTCTCTCCCCATAAACTGGTACATGTCACCGCAAGTTTCCGGGCTGGGTATGGCGTACTCCTTTTCGGTTTAGAGGATGACTTCTCTGACTTTGATTTTGAAGACGAAATTTTCACCCTTACCCCAGAAATTGGTGTATCACTCAATGTATCCCGGCATATAAAGCTAGTCGGAACTGTAGGGCAGCGATGGGTTAAAGACGTAGAAACAGATTCCTACAGCTCGGATGCCTTTGATAGCTATGTAGCGAGTTTTATGATTAAGTTTGGAGACTTTAATAATCGAACCTGCCGCTGGTAAAACTTGGAGAATCCCTAAAAAAATTCATTGACTACTTTCCCGTAGTTGGGTATCTTTACAGGATAGTTGGAGAACGGGAAAGTAAGCGTTACATGATCAAAGGAATAATTACCTTTTTAAAAGCCATACAAGTAAGAAAAGCTCACTCTCTGGGAATTTTCCTGGGGAGTTTGTTTATTTTTTTAGGAGGGTGTAAGGAGGCTTATACACCTGACCTATGGGATCAATATTTCCAGCTTATGCAAGGGGAATGGAACGAAAAGCTCACAGAGGTAATCATTGAAGATATCTTCACTCCACCTGTTGCCAGTCGGATTTATGCCTATTCCAACATCGCAGCTTACGAAGCTATGCAGGCTAGAGATTCCACTTATATCAGCCTGGCAGGACAACTTAATGGCTTGGAAGCCTTACCCCAACCCAAGCACCCTGAGAACACCTATTTTCCCTTATCTGGTTTGATTGCCTTTACCACTTGTGCCCAAAAGCTAGTATTTGCAGCGGACCGAGTCCAAGAATTTGAACAAAACTATCTCAAACAAGTAGAGGCCTGGGGGATACAAGGCAACATACGTCAAAACTCTGTAGAATGGGGGAGAAAAGTTGGGGAGGCTATTTCAGCATGGGCAAATGAAGACGGGTACCACCAACGTCAGGCACTACCTGCCCATTTTTACAGCGAAGATGATAGTGCCTGGACGCCTACTCCTCCTACCTACATGCAGGGGATTGAACCCCATTGGAATACCCTTAGAACTTTTGTCTTAGATTCTGCAAAGCAATTCAAACCGCTACCTCCAACTCAATTTAATACAGATCCCAAGTCTCGTTTCTTTTTGGAAGCTCAGGAAGTATATCAAACGGTAAAAAATGCGGGCGAGGAGGAAATTGAAATTGCCAAATTTTGGGATTGTAATCCCAACATAGCCTATTTCAAAGGCCATGTAATGATGTTTCACCAGAAAATTTCTCCAGGAGGACATTGGATATCTATTACAGATCTAGCAAGTAAAAAGCAACAACTTTCGATAATGGAAGAGGCAGAGGCCTTCGCAGTTACCAGCATTGCGTTGGCTGACGCGTTTATCTCTTGTTGGGATGAAAAATATCGGAGCAATCTTATCCGCCCCGAAACTTACATTGAGCGCCATATCGACTCTACCTGGTTTCCCTTACTGGAGACACCTGCTTTTCCTGAATATACCAGTGGGCATAGCGTAATTTCGGCAGCAGCGGCAACTACCCTTTCCCATCTTTTAGGAGATCAGGTTGAATTTGTAGATTCAACAGAGGTAAAGTTTGGCCTTCCCGCCCGATCTTTTGCTTCATTTGCACACGCAGCGGACGAAGCAGCTATAAGTAGGCTGTATGGGGGCATACATTACAGACCTGCCATAGAAAATGGAGTTGCCCAGGGCAAGGAAATTGGGGCCTGGGTATTGGATAACCTTCAAACCAAAAAAGAACAATGAAACCAACGAACCTACTACTCGCATTCAGCACCTTTTTTCTATTTATTATCATTGCCGCTTGCGATGGACAAGAGGAATCTATCCCTGTACCCGATCCTGTACCTGACCCTGTAGTTGAACCAGAGGTTGAAAAATCCTATCAACTCGTTTGGGCGGATGAATTTGATACCGCCGAAATCGATACAACAAAATGGTCTTTCCAGATTGGTGATGGGACGGAATACGGGATTCCAGGTTGGGGGAATAATGAACTGGAATACTATACTGATCGAGAAGAAAACGCCTTTCTCGACTCTGGAAACCTCGTTATTGTTGCTAGGGAGGAAAAGTTTAATAATTTTTCCTATACCTCTGCACGAATGCGAACTAAAGACCTTGCTGACTGGAAATTCGGTCGGGTAGAGGTCAAAGCACGGTTGCCTAGGGGGCAAGGAATCTGGCCTGCTATATGGATGTTGCCTACCCAAGAAGTCTACGGAGATTGGCCTACCAGTGGAGAAATAGACATCATGGAATTGGTCGGCCACGAACCCAATACCGTACATGGGACCATACACTTTGGACCTGCATGGCCTGATAACAAATTTATTGGAAGCCCCTTTGTATTAGAATCAGGGGAATTTTATGATGAATTTCACGAATTCTCGATTGAGTGGGAAATGGATCAAATTAGTTTCTTTGTCGATGGTCAAAGTTATTTTAATGTAACCAAGTCAACAACTTCTCCACATGTATACCCCTTTAACCAATTTTTCCATCTCATTCTCAATATTGCCGTGGGAGGAAACTGGCCTGGCCCTCCTGATACCTCGACAGAGTTCCCCCAACGGATGGAGATAGATTACATTCGAATTTATCAGCTTCAGTGATCAAAGTGTAGGGATTAGGGGAATTCACCAAATTCGCACAGGGATTTATCAAATTTGTACCCAAAGATTCTAACCAGTTTTAGCTACTTTAGGGTAATCATGTTTTACCCCTAATCCCTTTACACCCATGAAACTTATTGTATTCATCCTCTTTTTTCTCTTCTGGACTTTTCCTGTTCTCGCCCAACCTTATGTAAATATTATACAATTAGGATACAGCCTTCAACCTGGATATGGACTTCAGGACTTCTCTCAAAAAACCTATTTCAGAGAGTCAAACCTCGAACTTAATGTTCCGCTGCTATTAAAGAATGAAGATGTCATCCTCCTGAATCTTTCTGGTAGGGAGGTACAAATTGAGAAGGTGGAAGCAAGTAATTTAAGAACTTCCGAAGCTTTTCCCGAAGCCCCTTATCAAACACTCACAGGAAGGCTGGGCTATAGAAAACAGTGGTCAGAAAAACTGAGCTCAACCGTATTACTTCAGTATAGAAGAAGTGGAAGTTTACCCCTAGGAGTTAGTAATGCAACCCAATGGGGAGGCATTGGGATCATGGAAACCCAAAAGAGCGAACGCCTTTCCCTCCGTTTTGGAGCCTATTTCAATCAAGAGTTCTTCGGCCCTTTGTTGGTTCCACTCATTGGGTTTGACTTCCAACTTTCTGACAAATGGTATGCCTTTGCCAATCTCCCAATTACAGGAACTGTTTATCATATTTTGAATCAAAAGGTCCATCTGGGCCTTACCTACGTAGGGGTAATTAGTTCTTTTCGTCTCAGCCCCAACACCTCAAACGATTACCTTCACTATTCCTCTACCGATGTCACCTTGTATGGGGATGTGTATCTAAGCCACCAAATAGTCCTCCAGGGAAGATTCGGAAGGGCGGTAGGCAGGTATTATCGTCAGTATGCAACTGACCATAAAGTTGACCTTATGCTGAGTGCCTTTCGATTTGGAGATGATAGAAACCAACTCAATTTAGAAGTTGAAGATGGATGGATTGCTGAACTTCGGCTGATCTTCAGGGTTTGGAAATAAAATGTGGAGTTTATTTCCACAAGCCTTAACTTTACATTTGATTTAGGGATGGACCTCTTGCAACTTCCCATTCGATAAGATTTTTGATGAATTTCGTGGGACTTTTCTCAGTTCTGTTACGTTTATTTAGAAAACCTACTAAGCATGTCGAAATTGAATAGGCATACCCTTACTAAACTGATCACTATACTTGCCACTGCTTTTCCTGGATTTTTCCTTTCGCCAGTATCTGTACAAGCTCAAAACAACCATTCTGTTGCACAAGAATGGAATGAGGTCCTACTAGAAGCTATCCGAAATGATTTTGCTCGTCCTACTATCCACGCGCGGAACCTCTTCCATATGTCTATAGCTATGTATGATGCATGGGCTGCATATGATACGGTAGCAAGCCCCTTTTTTCTAGGAAATGAATTAGGAGAATTTGAAGTACCTTTTGATGGCGTAGATATTCCGACTGACCCTGCAGAGCTTCAAGCTGCAAGAGAAGAGGCTATGAGCTATGCGTGTTATAGAATTCTTTTAGCGAGGTTTCAATTCTCTCCAGGCTTTCAAGCAACCATAGAATTTGCAACCGATCTCTTTTTAGAAAAGGGCTATGACTTGCGAATCGTTTCTACTGAATATAGTTCAGGCTCGCCTGCCATGTTAGGTAATTACCTTGCTAAACAAATTCTTGATTTTGGCTTGCAAGACGGTTCCAACGAGACCTTCAATTACACAAATCTATTTTATAGGCCTGTAAATGCGCCTATGGTCATCTTTGATCCAGGCAATCCTCGCATCGAAAACCCCAATCGATGGCAACCCCTTACGCTACAACTCTTTATAGACCAGGCGGGAAATCTAGTTCCAGGGAATACCCCCCAGTTTTTGAGTCCAGAATGGGGGGAAGTCATTCCATTTGCCTTAACTGATGAGGATTTAACCCTTCACGAAAGGGATGGAATTGAGTGGAAAGTATACCATGATCCAGGACCTCCCCCTTATCAAAGGATTGGTGCCCCAGAGGATTCTCAAGACTATCTCTGGGGGTTTTCTCTTGTATCTATTTGGTCCTCCCATTTAGATCCAAATGATGGGGTAATGTGGGACATTTCTCCTGCTTCCATTGGGAATATTTCCTCCTTGCCTCCATCCTTCCAAGCGATGCAAGACTTTTATGACCAACTAGAAGGAGGAGATACAAGCCTTGGACACCAAGTAAATCCTAAAACAGGTCAGCCCTATCCTCCACAGATGGTTCCTAGGGGAGATTATGCCAGAATTCTCGCTGAATTTTGGGCGGATGGTCCCGATTCTGAAACTCCCCCAGGGCATTGGTTTACAATTCTTAACTATGTGAATGACCATCCACAGTTAGAAAAGCGTTTCAAAGGACAGGGAGCAGTCCTCGATGACCTAGAATGGGATGTAAAATCCTATTTGGTTCTCGGAGGAGCCATGCATGATGCCGCGATAACCGCCTGGGGGGCTAAGGGATATTACGATTATATACGCCCTGTATCTGCCATCAGGTATCTCGCTGAAAATGGTCAAAGTACTGATCCTAACCTTCCCAATTACAGTGTGGACGGTATTCCTCTAGTCGAAGGCTTTATCGAATTGGTTCAAGAAGGAGATTCCCTAGCCTTAGGAGGAGAAAATATTGGGAAAGTCAAACTTTTCGCTTGGAGAGGTCCTGATTTCATCGAGGACCCTGAACAAGACGAAGCGGGTGTTGGATGGATTTTAGCTGAAAATTGGTGGCCTTACCAAAGACCTTCTTTTGTTACCCCTCCCTTTGCAGGCTATGTTTCTGGACATTCTACCTATTCGCGAGCTGCAGCAGAAGTGCTAACCTTGTTAACTGGGGATCCGTTTTTCCCAGGAGGAGTAGGGGAATTTCCTGCTCCTAAAGATACCTTTCTGGTATTTGAAAAGGGACCCAGTATTGATGTAGTGCTTCAATGGGCTACCTACCGAGATGCGTCAGATCAATGTAGCCTGTCTCGGATCTGGGGAGGTATTCATCCCCCAGCCGACGACATTCCCGGTAGGCTTATGGGAGAGAAAGTGGGAGTAGCCGCTTTTACATATGCAGAAACCTTCTTTGGCACTCCCTCCCAGGCAGTTTCCAACCGTAAGGTCATTTCAAATCCCGTTTTTAGCAAGGTATTTCCCAATCCTGTCCAAAATAGCCAGGAACTGACTATTTCTCTAGATTTGCCACAGCCTCAGCTAGTAGAGGTCGCACTTTTCTCTTTACTAGGAAAAAAAGTGAGAAAATTAATCGTATCTCCAGGTAGTACTTCACCTTCTCTTCGGCTAGCAACCCAGAGCCTTTCTACGGGTATGTATGTAATCGAAATTTCGGGGGAGAGTTGGCGAGAACAACACAAAGTACATATCAGCGGATTCTAAAGAAAATCACATTTTTAGTACGAAAAGCAGTAAAAGTTCTGTGGCTATTTATTGGTTTACTCATAAACAACTGACTGTCAAATTTTTACATGCTTATAGTTAAACAAAAAATTAAACTATTTTTTTTTAGCAATTCCAAAAAATTTATTAGCTTTGTAATTATGTCACGGCTAAAAAACTTATTGCGAAACAAATATTTCCTCGTACTTCTGCTAGCAAGTGTTTGGATTGTATTTTTCGATAATTACAATTTACGCGCCCAGCTCAAGATGACTCAGCGTATAGAGCAACTTGAACACGACAAGTTGCACTATCAGGAAAAAATTGAGGCACTCGATTTTGAAAGGGATCAATTGTTTTCGAATCCCGAAGAGTTAGAACGCTTTGCACGAGAACACTATTTTATGAAGAAAAGGGGTGAAGAAGTATTTATTATCGGAGAATAATTGCTGCTTTGCCAAATTATACTTGACAAGAAAGACTACAGGACGCAACTTTGCGTCCTGTATTTTTTTATCCGCTAATTATGAAAGCTATTTCTGTAAAACAGCTCCTTGACACGACCCCTTCAGATCAGACTGTAACTGTGAGAGGATGGGTACAAACTTTTCGTTCTAACCGATTCATCGCTTTAAATGATGGATCCTGCATGGGAACGCTTCAAGTAGTCGTTGATTTTGAAAAATTTGACGAGGATTTTCTTCGGAGAATCTCTACGGGTGCCTGTGTAGCTATAAATGGGAAATTAGTGGAATCAAAAGGTGCGGGGCAAAAGGTAGAAGTATGGGCAGAAACGCTTGAAATTCTAGGGGATGCTGATCCTGAAATATATCCTATACAGCCTAAAAAGCACAGCTTAGAATTTTTACGTGAAAAGGCGCACTTACGTCCTAGAACTCGAACATTTGGAGCTATTTTCAGAATCAGGCATAGTTTGTCCTTTGCTATCAACAAGTATTTTCACGAGCGAGGATTTTACTATATGCATACGCCAATTATCACGGGAAGCGATGCAGAGGGGGCTGGGGAAATGTTTCGGGTTTCTACTCTCCCCCCGGTAAATCCTCCTCTAGATGAAGCAGGAGCTGTCGATTGGGGGGAAGATTTTTTTGGCAAACAAACAAATCTTACGGTTTCTGGCCAGTTAGAAGCAGAAGTGGGTGCCCTGTCTCTAGGGAAAGTTTACACCTTTGGCCCAGCCTTTCGGGCTGAAAACTCTAACACGACCCGACATTTAGCAGAGTTTTGGATGATAGAACCGGAAGTTGCCTTTGCCGATATAGAAGATAACATGAACCTCGCTGAGGACTTCCTCAAATACATCATTCATTTTGTTTTGGAAAACAACCCTGAAGAAATCGCTTTCCTCGACCAACGAATTGCAAACGAGGAAAAAAATAAAAAGCAGGCGGATCGTAGGCCTATGGGGTTAACCGACACCCTTAACTTTGTTTTGGCCAACGATTTTGAACGTATTACTTATACAGAAGCCATTAACATTCTACGGAATTCAAAGCCGTATAAAAAGAAAAAGTTCTCCTTCCCTGTGGAATGGGGAAAGGATTTACAGTCCGAACACGAGCGGTATTTAGTGGAAAAACACTTCAAGAAACCTGTCATCGTGAGGGATTACCCCAAATCCTTTAAGGCATTTTACATGCGTCAAAACGAGGATGGAAAAACGGTGGCTGCAATGGATATCCTTTTTCCCGGGATTGGGGAGGTTGTGGGCGGTTCTCAGCGGGAGGAAAGGGAGGAACTCCTCCGAACGCGCATGAAAGAAATGGATATTCATGCAGAAGAACTTTGGTGGTACCTAGAGTTGAGACAGTTCGGTTCTTGCCCCCATGCGGGCTTTGGTATGGGCTTTGAGCGAATGATGCTATTCATTACCGGGATGGGCAACATCCGAGACGTAATCCCCTTTCCTAGGTTTCCTCGGTATGCGGAATTCTAATTGTAGGCAAAGGCTATCGCAGGATTATAAATGAGAAGTGTATCTATCGTCTGGTCGGTAAACCCATTGGCTTTCAACAGAGGAATAAATTTCTGGTGAATGCTCGTAAAAGGGCGAAACTCGCCTCCATTTGGCTCTCCAACATGATACCAACCAGCATCGTGAGAAATGAGAACCTGATTGAGCCTTCCCCAGGATTTCATCTTCATTATCCAACTCAGATGGGAATTCAGAGATTCTTTCTTATCAGATACGTGGTCAAATTCAATCCATGCGCCGCGTTTTACTACTTCTTCGTGGTAGCTAGTATCTGCAACCGTCTGGGCATGAATCCAAATAAATGAAGATAAGGGGACATCCATTTCCTCGAGTATGTCAATTATTTGAAGAACAGAAGGGCCAGAGGTGGTGTGAGATCCAATTGTTAGACCTGTTTCGTGATGGGTAAGGGCGGCTGCCTGAACTAATTTCCTGTCTACATCAGTAAAAGTAATTGGGTTTACACTGATTTTTATGAAGCCTGGCTTAATTTCTGTTTTGCCAATTCCGTTATTGAATTCTTCAATCCACCTTTGTGCGAGTTGCTCTGCAGATTCCTCAAAAGCATGATCTGGAAGAAAAAAACCCTTTCTAGTCCCATAATACCCCGTATTTGAGATAATATTTAGGTCTGTTTCCCGGCTTAAACTCCTAAGTAATTCGACATCCTTTCCTAGGTAACTTGGTGTACATTCAAAAAGTGCATCAAATCCCATCTCCTTTATCTGGATGAGAAAGGGCTTTACGCGCCCAATAACAGAATCTTGGTTATATCTACCCGGATGAACCTGTTTGGCTCCAATAAAGTCCACAAGAATATGCTCATGAGGGAGCGTACGTCCCAATGAATCAAGGGGAATGGGACCCAGAACTGTCATAATTTTAGCATCAGGGGGAAATTCCAGCTTAGGATAGGTATTTCCTTGTTTATAACCCTTCACACACCCTGTCTGAAGGGAGCATACCCACAAAAGACATAAGCATAAGATTATTGGGGTACTTTTTATAGCCATTTTATTTTTTATTAAACAAATAATCTCAACGATACCAATGCGGTGGCTATCATCACAAAGTATCGAAATTCCTTTTCAGGAATAAATCGTACGATTTTTACGCCAATTACCATCCCTACTACAATCAGGGGAAACATCCAGGCATTTACTTGAAAACTTTGTAAACTAATGGTTTTCCAAATGAATACGTGGAAAGGAATCTTGAAGAGGTTCAATACAAGGAAAAACCAAGCCCCTGTTCCTATGAAACTATTTTTGGGAAGGTTGGTAGCTAGCAGGTACGTATTCATAATAGGACCTGCAGCATTTCCAATCATGGTCGTAATTCCTCCCATCATCCCAAAGATGGTAGAAGGAATCCATTTGGCCGGGATAGCTGCAGCTTTTTTCCCAAATTCCCTCCAAGCCATATAGAGAAGCCCGCCTAATATGAAGATTCCCATCAGAGATTTAAATGCCTCATCTGGAATTCTGTCCCCAATCCATATTCCAAATAAAACGCCGACCATAGCTGCGGGGAGGAGTTTCCAGATATATCTCCAGTCAGCATGTCGATTGTAGTACCAAACCGCACAGATATCACCCATAGAAAGCATGGGTAGTAAAATACCAGAGGAAAGTTTCCCTCCAAATAACTCTGCCATGATAGGAATCATGATCAAGCCCGTTCCTTTTACCCCTGCTTTACTCATTCCGATAAAGAAGCCTGCAGCACAGAGCCCTACCCACTGAATTTGCTGGATTTCTCCGATTTGAATCATGGAAGCAGGGTATATAGGATTTGTACAATGACAATCTTCAAAATTATTGAAATAGGGAAAGCAATAGAATACCCAAAATTGGGAAGGGCGTTCTTACTTTGTGAAGTGGCAAACTCCAAGATCGCAGGTTGGTTGCTTACCATTCCAGTAAGCAGACTAAAAGGAATCCGAAACCATTTGTACCCTATTCCAAGCATAACCATTGCCGTAAGAAAGCTGACCAAAGTTCCGGCGAGAAAAATCCATCCTCCTTCTCCTTCTGACAGGGTTCCAAAGAAAGTATGTCCCGATCGAATTCCCACTGTTGCCAGGAGGAAGATAAGGCCAATTTGCCGGAGCGTGAGGTTGGCACTATAGGGTAGAGTCCAGACGACAGGTCCTGTTCTGCGAAGGGCCCCTAGGATGAGTCCTACAATTAATGGTCCCCCAGCAAAGCCTAATTTAAAGGTTACGTTTCCTGGTAATTGAAAGGAAATCATGCCTAAAAGGAGTCCTAAGGCCATCCCCAATCCGAAAGAAAGGAGATTGATCTGACTCAAAGCCTGGTAAGAATCACCAAACAGCTTCTTCAATACGGGTAAATCTTGTTGATGCCCTACCATTCGTATTCTATCTCCTAATTCAAGTACCGTATCTCCTCTTGCCAACAGGTCTACGTCTCCCCTGGTAACCCGAGTAATGATTGCCGAGTATTGTTCATTGAGATTTAAAGAGGCTAAATTCTGCCCTGTAACCATCGGATTTGAGACAAAAATCCGTTGAATCTCGTATTCGCTAGGTTCTTGACTTATGATTATTTCAGAGATTTTACCTAATACTTTAATTACCTCTTCTAGTTCTTCTTCCTTTCCAACTACAGCGACCAAATCTCCCTGGAGTAAATGGGTATCCCAATTACAAAGTTGAAAAGTTTGCCCCCGCTTTAAACGACCAAATACCAGGGTCCATCCATGCTTGCGAACGAGTTCTCTTATTGACAAGGCGGCAAGTTCTGTAGAGGTAACCTCAACTGTAATGGTTTTAATACTTTGATCCAATACGTAGGTATTCCGCAAAGAGTAGGCCTCTGCTTGGTAATCGATTTTAAACATACGCTGAACCATTAGAATAGCCAGCATTACGCCAAACACTCCCATTGGATAAGATAGTGAATATCCCACTACGGCCTCTTCTACTTGAGAATTGATTTGAGTAGAGGCTCCCGTTCGGTTAATGGTATCTAATAAACCAGCAAGGGCAGGTGTATTGGTATTGGCTCCAGCGAAAATTCCTGCACTTTGGGTTGGGTTAAATTTTAGCAGGAGGTGCAAGGCAACAGTGAGCAGCGCAGCAAAAAGCAAGGAGGCCAATACAAAGCCTGCATTTTTTACCCCTTCTTGTTTGAATGCCTTAAAAAAACCGGAACCACTGCTCAATCCGATGGTGTATACAAATATACTCAGGCCCAACAGGAAGATGATGTTAGGAATACGTAAGGATTCATCCAAGGCACCAAATGCTAAGCCAATAAAAAGGACAGCAGCAACTCCCAGTTTACTTCCCCGTATAGGGATATTTCCCACTCCATAGCCCAAAGCAGCAACGAGAAAAAGAAGAAGTAATGGATTTTCACTGAGTATGGGGACCATCTATCTAGTATATTGGGCGAAGAAACAAGGCATTCACATCAAAGTCAATCTATGCGCCGAAAAGAACTAACCGATAAGATCCTTGAACACAAGATCATAGCCATTATCCGGACACAACATGGAGAAACTGTACCTTCCCTGATTCAAGCACTTTATGAAGGAGGGATTCGCGTGATGGAAGTAACCTACAATACCCCTGGTTGCCTGGAATTTGTGAAAGAGTACCATGCTTATAACGATGTTTTGATGGGCGTAGGGACCGTATTATCGGCCGAAGATGTAGCCAGAAGTCATGAAGCAGGCGCCCAGTTTTTCGTTTCCCCAATCTTTAGTGAAGCGCTCATACGAGAATCGCATCGATATGACAAACCCATACTTTGTGGAGCATTTAGTCCTACTGAGATATATCAAGCCTATGCATGGGGTTCAGACTTAGTAAAGGTATTTCCTGCTAATGACTTAGGACCTTCTTACCTAAAGGGAATTTTAGCCCCCATGCCCATGCTACCACTAGCACCAACTGGAGGCATACATGCTGGAAATACGCAGGAATGGTTAGGGGCAGGGGCAAAAGCTCTCGGTGTAGGAAGTGGTTTATTACCGAAGGCTCTAATTGAAACTAGAGACTATGGAGCTATTACTAAATTGGCTCAAAAAATGGTAACTAGCCTTAGTTAAGGAATAAAAAGCTGAATTCGTTGCCTCATCTTGGTACAATAGAATTGTAAGATAATCCATTTTAAAACCCAAAATTATAATTCCTGAACCCTAAACTTTGATCCTATGACCCTCACCCCTACAACAACCATTGGCTGGATTGGAACTGGCGTAATGGGCCGATCCATGCTACTCAAATTGCAAGAAGCTGGCTACCCGGCTGTTCTGTATACTCGGACTCCTGCTAAGGCAGAAACGAATCTTGCAAAAGGTGCTCAATGGAAGCCTAGCCCTGCGGAAGTTGCTGAATCAGCAGATATTATATTCACCATTGTGGGATTTCCTAAAGACGTGAGAGAAGTCTATTTTGGGGAAAATGGAATCCTTTCCGCAGTCAAGCCTGGAAGTATTATGGTCGATATGACTACTACCGAGCCTAGCCTGGCTCAATCTATTTTCACCACGGCAAAAGAAAAACAAGCCACAAGCATTGACGCGCCTGTCTCCGGTGGAGACGTTGGGGCCCAAAAAGGGACCCTATCCATCATGGTAGGAGGTGAGCCTGATGCAGTCCAAACGGTAATGCCCTTATTTGAGTTAATGGGAAAAAATATCGTTCACCAAGGCCCTGCAGGAGCAGGACAGCACACAAAAATGTGTAACCAAATTACCATAGCAGGTACGATGATTGGGGTATGTGAATGCTTGCTATATGCATACAAGGCAGGATTGGATCTATCCACTATGCTACAATCGATTAGTGGGGGAGCCGCAGCCTGTTGGACTTTAGACAATCTCGCTCCCAGGGTGGTAAATCGAAATTTTGATCCTGGTTTTTATGTAGAACATTTTATCAAGGACATGGGAATTGCCCTAGACGAGGCCAATCGGATGGGACTTTCCATGCCTGGCCTTTCTCTTGTGAAGCAATTATATGAAGCTGTACAAGCCCAGGGGTATGGAAAACTGGGAACACAGGCACTGATGTTGGGACTGGAAAGAATATCTGGAATAGAGCAATAAAATTTTTTACTAATAAAATTACTTTTTGCCATAAATATTAGTAAATTTCACGAGAAAACTAAACCCTTGGCAAAACAATATGATAAAATCATTCAAGAAAATCTGGAATCGTTAATTGATTCCATTTTAAGTCAAATTCTCCAACTTAATTTCCTCAAAAAAGAAAAGTTGGAAAGAAAACATCAGGTTACGATTGAGCGGGAAATAGATTACTTAGCAAAAGTTATTGATCACGAGGGAGAAGAATTTCTATTACATATCGAATTTCAGACTCAAAATGAACCAGATATGGCATTCAGGAAGGCTGAGTACAAGGCTATCCTACAAAAAGAGTATAAATTACCAGTCAAACAGTTTGTAATTTACATGGGAAATTCTCCCCTTAACATGCCCAATCAACTTCCTATCAATTTTGAGATAAATACATTTGAATTAGTTGACCTGAAGTCGTACTCAACAAATGACTTACTTAGTTCTAATTTCCCAGAGGTGATAATTATGGCCTTACTAGGCGATTTCAACGGTGTTTCTCCAGACCAAGTCTTCCTAAAAATTTTTTCAAAACTCCAGAAACTTTGTCCCGATCATATTCGTCTTAGTAAGTACCTTATCCAATTGGGGGTTATATCCCGATTACGTAAATTAGAGGGGAAATTTCTCGAAATTTTAGAAACTATGCCCGTAACATATAATATCGAAGAAGACCAAATTTACTTGAAAGGGATTGAGAAAGGGATTGAGAAAGAGAAACTGGTCATTGTCAAAAACCTCCTAACATCTGACTTATTTAAAAAAGGAATACTCACGGTTCAGAAAATTGCTGAACTAGCAGGAGTTTCCCCTAAGGAGGTAGGTCGGATACTAGAGGAAATATAAATCGTGTGTAATATAATGTCCAATAAGGTTCGATTTTTTGTTCCTATATTGCGATTCGTGAAATTGAGCTTTTATGGCAGATCAACCTAAAGCAAGTGGAAAGGCCCTCGATTGGCCTATTATTATTAGACTTCTAGGCTATGTAAAACCCTACCGCACCTATTTCTTTCTCGCCTTATTCTTCACCATTTTATTGGCAGTATTAGGGCCTTTACGTCCTATTTTAATCCAACTTACCTTGGACAACGACGTTGCCCAACGAGATATGGTCGGTTTACAACAAATGGTATTGATCATTCTCGGTGTGTTGGTAGTTGAGGCACTTATCATGTATGGCAATACCTACCTAACTAACTGGCTAGGACAGAGTATCATCCGAGATATTCGAAATGAAGTATTCCAACACATTCTCAGGCTTCAACTCAAGTATTTTGATCGAACGCCTATAGGGATGTTACAAACCCGAACAATCAATGATGTAGAAACCTTGAACGATGTCTTTAGCTCTGGCTTGGTGCGGATCCTCGGGGATATGTTGCAAATCCTGGCAATTCTAGCAGCGATGTTCTACATCAACTGGGTTTTGGCCTTATCAGTCTTGGCGACTGTTCCCTTACTGCTCATCGCTACCTACATCTTTAAAAACAAGGTCAAAGTAGCCTTTCAAGCTGTGAGAAAGGCTGTCAGCGAAATGAACGCCTTCTTGCAAGAGCACCTTACAGGAATGCAGATCATTCATATTAATAGCCGGGAAGAAGAGGAACTTAATCGCTTTAAGGTGATCAACCACTCCTTGCGAAAGGCTAACCTCAATTCTGTATTGTATTACAGTGTTTTTTACCCAGTTGTTGAAATTATTTCCGCTTTAGGTATCGCTATTCTTGTATGGTACGGCGCAAGTAATGTAATCAGTGGTAGGGTCAGTCAAGGTGAACTCGTAGCCTTTGTGATGTATGTTCAGATGTTTTTCCGGCCCATCCGTATGTTGGCAGACCAATTCAACATTCTCCAACTAGGAATGGTATCTGCCGAACGAATTTTCAAGGTACTGGATACCCAGGAATTCATTTCAAATGAAGGAACTGAGGCGTTTATCCTTAACCCCGACCATCAAGGCATTGGAATTGAGTTTAAAGACGTAACTTTTGCCTACAACGAACCGGAGTGGGTGTTGCAGGATATCAACTTGCAGATTCAACCTGGAGAGACAGTTGCTCTTGTTGGATCCACTGGATCGGGAAAATCTACCATTATCAACTTACTTTCCCGCTTCTATCCTTTGCAAAAAGGAGAAATACGCATTGACGGTGTCTCAGCCCAAACTTTTAGCCTGGATGAGTTGAGAAGCCTTATCGGAGTCGTCCTACAAGACGTTTTTCTTTTCTCTGGAAGTGTTTATGAAAACATCACCCTAAATAACACTGACATCCCCCTCGAAAGGGTCATAGAAGCTGCCAAGCAAGTTGGGGCACATGAGTTTGTCCAAAACCTTCCCGGAGGCTATGACTACAAGGTTCGCGAACGGGGAGCTACCCTTTCTCTTGGCCAGAGGCAACTTATCGCTTTCGCACGAGTAATGACCTATGACCCCCAAATCCTCGTTCTGGATGAGGCAACTGCCAATGTAGATACAGAATCTGAAGAAATCATCCAGCATGCTGTAGAAACGCTCATGAAGGGACGTACTTCGATTGTGATTGCGCATAGGCTCTCTACAATCCAGCAAGCAGATAAGATTGTGGTACTGGATAAAGGGCGTATCAAGGAGATGGGAACCCACCAAGAACTACTCAAATTAGAAGGGGCTTACCACGGGCTGCACCAGAAGCAGTTTGTCAGTGCATAAAATTTTCAAGACAAGGAGAATCCCACACACACGTAGTAAAAAGATATGAAAATACAATTAAATTATCCCTTGGGACAATTTATAGTCAAATTCTCCTTTGTATTTCGCTCAGCAATCACTCAAACTCACTGGAACTTTAGTTGCCAGTCCTCCCTCAGAGGTTTCTTTGTATTTATGGCTCATATCTTGAGCAGTTTCCCACATTGTGTCTATCACGTTGTCTAGGGAGATCTTTGCATGGCTGGGATCACTTTCCAGTGCGATATGGCAGGCTGTTATAGCTTTGATAGCTCCCATAGTATTTCGCTCGATACAGGGAATCTGAACCAGACCCCCGATTGGATCACAGGTAAGACCTAAGTGGTGTTCCATAGCAATCTCTGCCGCCATCAGTTGCTGCTCAATGCTACCTCCCAGGCAGGCAGTAAGTCCACCTGCTGCCATGGAAGAGGAAACGCCAATTTCCGCCTGACAGCCTCCCATCGCTGCAGAAATGGTCGCGTGCTTCTTGAATAG
>JBCCTX010000163.1:0-17044 GCA_039197765.1 Bacteroidota bacterium | reverse complement strand
TGATGCTTATCTAGGTTGTAAAAGGATATTGAGAATCGTTTCTCTACTCTACCTTCATCAAGGTTTTCACAATCTGTGTTTCCCCACTTGTTGCACATAGGAAATACACCCCCTTTGCCAAAGAACTCGTTTGGATCACAACCCTTCCTTCTTCCTCTATTGAGAAATTTTGGTATAGGACTTTTCCCAAGGTAGTTGTGAGCTTCAGTTCTAGGCGATCTCCTGTGAGGTTGGCAAATGTTACCACCAGCTGCTTTTCTAAGGGATTGGGGAAATAAGTAAGAGATAAGGGTTCCTCAAAAGAAAAGCCTGGAGAAGAAGTATCCACCAAAGGCCCGACAAAACTATTGGCACTAGCAGTTTGCGAACCCACGGGCACTACATTCCTGACCAAAACCACATTGTCCTGGTAATCGAATCCGAAAGTGGCCTCTTCGATTGCGAGGACATAGACATTACCCTCCCCAGGAACAGGAAAGGCGCGAATATGGTGGGGAATGTTATCTGCAAAGGTATTGAAGGCATCTTCTGTATAAGTAAGCCGCCCATTAAAGGCAGGCCATCTCCCAAAGAAACCAAAAGTGGTCGTATTGGGGTTGAAGGAAAAGGTTCCATTGGTGATAGGATTTAAGCTTCTTCGGTTGCCAGTCGGCACATCATCTACTGTGAGAAGTTCGGTTCTGTTAGCAGGATTTCCTGCTTCATACCACCCAAAGGCAGATACTTGCCCATTGTTGGCAGGTCCAAAGACTGCCCACATCTCCATGGATACCGGCTCTGTAGGGTCCGCGACGGTAAAAGCCTGTGCAGGAACCTCATCCCCTCTTAATGGAGCTTTTCCCTGTGAACTGTGGATAGCAGAAGTGCCATCGTTATCGTCGTCTACTTCAATTACGCCCACTCCTAAATGGGTGTCAAAAATGCGTTGTAGGGAAGGCTCTCCACTGGTTCCTAGGCCATTGAGTTGAACCACCCTAGGAGAGGATCCGTTTGCCGTGATACTAAGGCTGGCAAATTTGGGTCCAGCAGAGGATGGGCTGAAACTAAGAGGTAAATCGACAGATGTACCTGCATTCAATGTTCCCAAGTTAGTAGTACTGGAGTTGAAGGATGCGTCGCCCGTAACCGAAACAGATACATTGGATAGTGTGGCACCTCCTGTGTTACTGAGGGTAATACTAAAGGTATTGGTAGCATTCACTGCTTCATCCACTACTATCTTGTCAGTAGATACAAAAAGATTTCCTGGAGCATTCGCTGCTGGCTTCAGTAGGACGATTTGAGACCTTCCGTAATCCGAGACATACAAGTTTCCCGTATTGAGGTCCTCTGTTAGGTCCAGCGGATCATCAAATCCTGTAAAGCCAGGAATTCCAATTTTAAAGGTATTGATATCTCCATTGGGTCCATCAGGTACCAAGGCAATTAGGTCGCTCCCTCCACTGTATCGACACACGAGCATAGCTCCCTGCAAGTTCCCAGGTGAACGGTATTCGATGATGCCATTGGGAGATTTATTAAACTCAAAGTCGAAGGCTGCTCCACGATAATTGGCATCGGGAGTAATCGAAGCCGGATAATCTGCCTCGTCCAAAGGCCCTCGGTTGAGGACGTACTCTCCTCGCAAAGGATTGGGATGGCCATAATAGCCAAAAGGATCTGTTGGGTTTACTCGAAACAGCCAATCTCGTTGGGTTTGGTTGCCTGTCAATGCAGGAACACTTTGGCCGTTGTATAAGCTGCCATCAGGACGGCGCGTTCCTGTTACAGAGGCAGGGCTATTCGAGCCCCCAGCCGTTCCATTGGTGGCGATATAGGCTTGACCATTGCTGTGCCAGACAAAATCATAGGCATTCCTCACCCCTGTAGCGTATAAGGTAAGCGGAGCATCTATATAGTAAGGGTTATAGCTTCCATCACTCATGGTAGGTGAGTTGATACTCGCCGAATTGATTACTCCCTGGTTCATAGAAGTCTGAACATCCAAGGGAAGGTTGCTGGGTAGTTTACTGAGGTCTAAGCGGAGGAAGGCGGCTGTCAGAAGTCTCTCTGGACGATTTCCCCAGGCCCCATCTGCAGCTCCTCCAGCTGAATTACTTCCCTGCAAAAAATACAGAACGGACGGCTCGCCCGGACGAAACCCTATACTATTTGTCAGGTGATCGCGGATAGATCGAGGCAAGTTTGTAAGAAGCAGCTCTTCCGTTTGAAGATTCGTTCCTGTGATACGCGATAATTTCCCGTCCCAGGCCGGAGCATTGTTGAGTCCACCACTACAGTGGCTTACATAGGCAATAAGGTTACTAGCTGTAGCAGTTGGATCAAATACCAAGCCAATGGCGGTACGGTTGGCATATGCAGACTTCCATCCATCGAGAATTTCTTCATTGGCCAGGGTTCCATTCGAATTAATAGCCCACCTATGAATATCTCCACTTATGGTTAAGCCATAGAGTTTACCCTCAGGTCCCATGGTCAGGGTAGTAAATTTCTTGCCACTAGAAACTACTCCTGCATTGTCAAAACTCACTAAATCGAGATTCCCCCCCGTATTTACAGAAGATTCACCGGTTGTAAAAACCGTAGAAAAAGGTAAGACCTCAGTTCCTGTTAAGTCTTTTACCCCTTTAATTACATATCGATACCGAGTAAAGGCTTTTAAGGGATTTGTTGGGGAAAAGTTAATGGCATCTCCCCCTCCCGTACCATTTACAGAACCCAAAACAGGAATATCCGATGATTCGGCAACCTCAAATAACTGGACTGTTGAGGAAGAAATCGTAGAATTATCCAGGCTCGTCGCCCCATTGGAGCTTTGGTTAGGCAGATTCAGAAAATTCGCAGAAATAGTTGTGGTCGTTGCTACGTTTTCAGCACCATCAATGGGAGTAGAACCCACGATAATAGGAGAACCCAGTCCATCGATTGATTCTACGACTACGAAATGGATCTTGGTATTTATTCCTGCCAAGGCGTCCAGCGTGAGACGTCCGTCTGAAACCGTTACCTCTTTCACTGCATTCCTGACCCCAAATTTTCCTTGGCCTACCTCAAAGTCTATCAATGTAATTCCTTCGGCTGCTAACACGTGGCGGGTTCCTGGGGTTCCTTCCGCATTGGGGTCTCCCACTTGGACGGACACCCGATATACGCCATTGGGAAGGCCTATCTCCCAAGCCCCCTCAGGAGAATTATTCCCGGGATGGTCGAGGTGTAGTAAGGTTTCCCGCCAAACATCTGGATCGTAGGTCGGCGGCCGATTCCTCCCAAAGGCAGTTAGGTCAATTCCGGTATTGGTGTTGGGTTCAACCCAGCCATAAGAAATAGTGCCTTTTGCTCCGTATGCAGTTCCTACGTCTCGCAACCAACCTTCAGGCGCAGGAGTTTCCGAGTCAGAAAAGTTGATGAGGTACTGAATACTCGGTGGGGGAAGGACTTCAATAATCTGTCCACAATCGTCGGGAAGCCCATCTTGGTTCGCATCCTCGTACACCAAGACATTAGAAAAATAAGAATCTCCATTCTGAGCCCCTACATCGTTATCTGCAGTGAAAAATAAATAACTCATAGGACCTGTATAGAAGGTTCCCACAGGGATGGAAAAGCGTTGGTAGCTTCCCAAAGATGCATACGTATTATAGTCCTGTATTACTCCGTATTGAGCTGTGTTCTGGGTGCCAAAGAGTTTAAATCTCTGTGAATTCGTGATATTCAGGTTGGTACTGAAGCCGAACGCATGCTCTTCTCCTTGTAGATCACTTCTGAAATCGAAATCGATCCGAGTGTTGGGTGTAAGGGTGTAGGGAAAGGGGATGGCCTTCCATGCATTATTTTGTACGAGCAAGGTTTTTTGTTGATCTACTACTGAGAAGCTCCCCTTGTCCTGTGCTCCGGCATAGCTTATAACATCTGAAAAAGTAAGTCCTTCACAGCCTTCTGAACTCACTCGGAGAAAGTCGAAATTTGCTCCCGAATTTCCAATAGCCGTTAACCTTATGGTATTCAGTCCTGAAACAAGGGTTACCTCCGCACTAATAGAATCCCATTCTACCCAATTTCCTGTAGAGGGGAAATCCAAACTTGCTAGCGTAAGTGTCCCATTAATATCCAATTGAAGCGGGCGGTTGGGTTTACCCAACTGATAAATAAAGGTAAGTCGATAGGGGCCTCCCTGGTTGGCCGGTAGCTCCCATTCGATGAAATCCCCAGAAGGATTCTGAAAGTCTGTATATTGATTGTTGCTGGCATTTCTCCCCGTAAAAACATTCACCCCAGAAAGCGTGGCGGTTTCGGCTTCAAAGATTTGAGCAGGTAGTACCCGTGTAGCCAATAAAATAGATAAAAGCGTGAGTAAAGCTTTGCACATGAACTTGATGTTAAACAGCTAAAAATTGGAACAAAGAAAGGCTTACAGCCAATAGTTTGCCTGTTGGGCCAGATGAAACCCGATGATGTGCATAGAAAGCTGTCCTGAGAAATTCCTATATAGGAATGCAGCCTTTCCTTAAAGGTAGAAAAATTATGAACAAATACGACTAATTAAAATAAATTTTCACTGCAAATATTCGTATAATAATTAATTTTTTAATAAAAATTAAAGAAGAAAAAGCAATTAACTATACAACTCTTCCCGCATTTCTACCAATAAAGCCTCTACCCGCTTTGTATCTGGTTCATCAGGTAATGGGCTGCGATCATAGGCAGCTTCAATTGCCTTCATTTTTTCCTTGGCCCTTGTTATGAGTTCCTCGTAGGACCACTCGCCTCGGCGAATAGCCAGTAATTCCTCCCGGTTGGGTCTTTTGACAAGGATTTCTCCTGTTTCAAGAATTTCCTGTGCCATATCCATCAGTCGGAAAGTATGCATCATGTTTTTGGAATCGTAGTTTTTTCCATGTTCTTGATTATTCTGATAGCGAGCTTCGTTCCGCTTATCCACCCACTCCCAGTACTCCTTGTATTCACGGCAGTATTGTTTATACCCATCTTCATGAAAGTGCATATAGGTTAGGGGTACCTCTCCTTTGGGAATACTACTCAATAAGACTCGGGTCGCCTCCTTTTTTTTGAGAACTCCCTTATATCCTAGCTTTGAAGTGGGATCGTTGAATACGCCAAATACATCCTTAAAATGAGGAATATTAACCAACCCTAAATGTTCCTGTAGGAAGCCTTTTTGCCTCATCCATTTTTCCAATGGAAGGGAGCCAGAACCCGATACTACATAGCAAAAGTCCAGGATACTCTTCTTATTCTTGCCGATAGGATTGACAATTTTCTTATTCAAGCCACGAGCCTTCCGAATTTGAGCATTTGCAAAGCCAGCAAAGGTATCTTTACACTTTTTGGATAGAAATAGTTCGGGGTGGAGGCGATCTATTAGGGGGTGTTTTACGAGGATTTTATCCTTAGGTGTAGCAAGTAATTCTAACAGGTTGGGGTTATTTTTCAGCAATAGTTCGACAAATCGTCCAAGTTCATAATAGACCTCATCATTGGTAGAGTTCGCAAGCTGTGGTACATAGCTGAGGCTATAATATTGGGCTTTGGGTAGGAAAAATACACCCTTGTAGTCTGTGTCAGACGTCGGTAGTTCCAAGCCATAGGCTCGACTCCCAGAAATACACTTATATAGAATGAGCTGATTCTTCTCTATCGATTGGAGGTTCATATGTATGTTAAACGAGGAGTCGTTTAAAATAGGTATTCAATTGGGAAAAATCCGGTAGCGCTCGAAAGGGAATATCAGGATGGTTTTCGATAAAGGCATTTTCCCGCTCTATATAGGCTTCGATCCAGGGTTCAAGCCTATGGGTGTATGCCTCCGTTTGAGCACTTTTCAACTGAATGAGTTGGATAATCTTAGTCTGCGTATCTGCTTCCTCGACTAAATCAAGCAGAGGCTCAATATTCATAGGAGGGACTTCATCGTTAAGCAGAACCCATTTGGCAGCCAAGAGTGGCCGAATGACATAGAATAAGCGCTTGAGTTTAATTTCTCGAGAGCCTTCCAGGGAAGACCATGCATTTTTTGCAATCCCTTTGTAGTGGTTTAGGGCATGTCTAGGTTGAAAATAAGCTTTGTAACACGCTGCAAAATCACTTCGAAAGTTTTGTTCCTCTTTATAGAGAATAGGAGACTGATTCCACTCGAAAAGCGTAGCATTTGATTTACCTGCGAGTCGAAGTGCCTTTTGAATATCCCAGCCGGAGATGTCCAACAATTCTCCGTGGAAGTATTCTATACTATCCTTTTTGTTCTCAATGGCCAAGTACCAGTCATGTGGTCGGATGTAGATGATCCTTACGTCGTAGTCACTATCGGGAGAAGGAAAGCCCCATGCTCTACTTCCACTTTCCACTGCTAATAGAATTCTAATCCCTTCCTTTTCTTCAAGTTGCTCAATGTGAGATATAATTTCTTCTTTCATGGAGAGAAATACGTCCAGCGATTAAAGATATACATGAGAGCTAACAAGCCCCTGAAAAACTAGCATCCGAATATTCTGCACCTGAACATCACCTTAGGGATCCAAACGGGCAAATTCACACAATCCCCTGTAGGAGAAGGTTTCTACCTGCTTGGAAAAAAAGGGTTTTAATTGCAATCCTAACCAGGTGTTGACTTTAGAAAGGCTTTCTCCCTTTTTCAGGGCAGAAGTAATATTACTCTGCGTGCTCAGATAGCCTTTAACATCCTCTAGGGAGAGGGACAGGTCAAAATCCAGTTTTCGCCTTCCAAGATACACAATGGGAAGCTTATTTACTTCTAAAAGCTGAAATAATTTATTGGAATGCCTACTTGGGGTAGGAAACTTTTGTAAATAGGGCCCTTGGTACCATTGTTGAAAAGCCGAATTACCACTCATTTCCCCTGGAAACCATAGAAAATACACACACAGAAAAGCGGGTTTACGTGCTACCCTGTAAACCTCTTTTAAGAACTGTTGCTGATCAAACCAGTGGAAAGCCATACTGGTAGTGAAAAGGTCTATGGTATTGTCCGCTAATCCCGTCTTTTCAGCCGTAGCAATCCGGAAATCAATGTCTGGAAAATACTCTTTCCCTACCTGAACCATTCCAGCAGAAGCATCTAGGCCCATCACATGGTCGGCTATCTGCCTTAGCGGAGCTGTGGAATGCCCTGTCCCACAACCTATATCCAGTGCACGACCTACTTTTTGGTTGAGATCTAAGTAAGAACGAATGTGCTGGACCACGTGCTTATGAACCTGTGGGCGATAGCTGTGGTAGCGCAGCGCTTGATTGTAGCCTTCGAAATGTCTCATAGATTTTTTTTAAGAGACATCAGAGTACGAAAGTAGGTTGAAAAAAGAAAAGGGAGTGCCAGTTTAGCACCTCCCTTTTTCTTCTTTGGTGTGAATTACAATTTTTGAAGTTAGACTATCCTCTACTGATCCCACCACACACGCGTTTCGAGGTTATCAGGACCCATCCGAGAAATTGCTGCGTTCACATTGTCTGTATTCACTGCAATTTCGGAGCTCGGATAGGTCAAGCGGCGTATAAAATCTCCACTTATGTCTTGGCCAGGAAAAGGATTCGGAGCCAATGCAGGAAAACCACTCCTTCGAAAGTTTGCAAAGGCTTCCGGTCCATTCAAAAAAGAAGCTATCCAATACTGATTGTTGACTTGCTCTAAAGCATTGGCACTGTCAAATGGATTCGCTGTTAGATAAGCTGTGATATCTCCTTCTGAAACAGTCGAAGCAGGATCGTAATCTGCCATTTGTTCCATATGGGCTCGAACTCCATTGTTGTAAAAAGATTCTGCGCTTCCACTGCTCACCCAACCCCTTTCCGCTGCCTCAGCTAGCAGTAACTGCGCCTGAGCATAGGTAGCCAAAAACATGGGCGCATTTCTCTTTACCACACGCGTTCGATCTGCCTGACTAAATTCATAAAAACTCACCAGGCCTAGGTCAGAGGCTACGCCCACAATGGAATTATTGTCATGCCCCATAGGCATACCAATTTGGACAGCAGGGTCGATATTTGCCCGATCCACCGTCTGCTCAGGGCCAGAAGCAGCTCCTTCATAGCGAACGGCGATAGCGGCTAATCTGGGGTCATTGGTAGATTGAAGAACGTCTACAAAAGAAGCTACCAAGAAAAAGTTATTGGCTTCGGTTCCGTTGAGGGTATTACCAATCGCATTGTTGTAGTTGTCATCATGCCGAATAACAAAATTATCCGCATTGGACTCCATTATTCCTCCTGCTAAGGCGGCCTGGACAGCAGCCTGGGCAGCTGTAGGATTTACCTTTGTTAGGCGCATCCCTGCTCTGAGTAACAGCGTATAGCCCAGTTTTTTCCACTTGCTGATATCTCCTCCATAAAGAACCTCTCCCGGCTCTTCAGGACCCGAAAAATCTAAGGCAGCGCTGGCATCTGTCAACTCCTGGATAATCGCAGGATAAATATCCTCTTGGGAATCGTAGGCTGGAAAGACAATTTGATCTGTAAATCCCTTTCCCCCTTCGTTATAGGGTATATCCCCATACGTATCTGTAAGCACTATAAAAGAATAAGATTGAATGATTCTCGCCATGTGGAGTAGGTTGCTCCGTTCAGGATTATCTTCGACCTGGCTTATCAGGTCTCGGGTATGCTTGATTACCCCTCGAAAATTGTCGATCCACAAATCTTCGGTTGCATTGCGGTTATCTTGATTGTAATTAGCCCCAGTAATTACTCCCGAATTAGGTGAGACAATTTGCTGCACAATTCCCAAGTCATAGATCAGGGTAGCACCTGGATAGGAGGCATTGACAATGGCATTGTTGAGAATAAAGACAGGGTCAATACTGGTGGGGTTTACTTCATTCGTATTCAACTCATTGAATTCATCCTCACAAGCAGAGAAAAAGAGGAGGAGAATAAGGCAAAGCCCATAGTTAACTATATTTTTCATGAGAAAGGGGATTAAAATTTGACATTGAGATTAAATCCAAGGCTGCGGGTGGTAGGTACCCCAGTGGACTCCAATCCAACTAGGTTATCCGAAGTGAATCCGAAAGATTCTGGATCTATATTGGGTACCCATTTTTGGATCATCCAGACATTATTTGCTACAAAATTGAGTACTAAACCCTTGACAGGGAAAGATTCGGGAAGAAATCGAGTAAAATTGTAGCCCGCTGTAATTTGACGGAGCTTCCAATAGCCTCCATCATAAACAATGGGCTCTACCAACTGCTGCGAGCGAACTACCTCCCAGAAGCGCTGAGATTCCGCAGCTACCGTATTCACTTCTCCTTGTTCATTTACTCCCTCACCTATTACTCCTGTTTCCCTTCCTGGGAGTGTCATTCTGTGGAGACCGTGTCGGGTAGCGTTGAAGTTCGTCCCTGACATCATTTCATTTCCTAACTTGAAGTCTATGAGGAAAGAAAAATTGATCCCTTTGTATTCAAAGGCATTGGTAAATCCTCCCACCCAGTTGGGTAAGGCACTACCAAAAAGTAAAATTTCCTCACTGCGCAGGGCCACTCCATTTGCCCCAAACACCTGTTGACCTTGATCATTGCGCCTATAGCCAAATCCAGCCAGTTGTCCAAGCTCTTCCCCTACTACATGAAAGAGGAAGCCATTGAAGACATGCCGTCCTACTAAAATCCGTTCTCCTTCTTCATCTGAGAGTAGGCTTAAGACTTTGGTAATCGTGTAAGAACCATTGGCAGTAAAATCCCATCGAAAGTCTGGGGTTTTAATCAGATTTACTCCAAGAAGGGCTTCAATCCCTTGGCTACGGCTCTCTCCACTGTTAACCAAGGTATTGACGAACCCCGAACCGTCAGAAATCTGAGCAGAAACGATTTGGTCGCTGGTGATTTTGCGGAAAGCAGCCAAGTCCAGACGAACACGGTTGTCAAACATTCGCATCTCTAATCCGACTTCGGTCTCTGCTACCCGCATAGGTTTTAGGTTGGGATTGGGCAAGGTATTTCCTGTAGATCCCCCTACAGGTTGTAGGGCTCCGTCAGGATTAGCAAAAAGGTTTGCATTGATGTTGTAGAACAATACATCTGAAAATGGAGGTACGTCGGTATCGCTCCCCACCTCAGCATAAGCCAGGCGCAATTTGCCAAAGGTCAACCAGTCCGGTAAAGACTCAGCAGACTCCGTGAAGACATAACTAGCTGAAATAGAGGGATAGAGTATACTCCTATTCTCTGGAGAAAGGGTCGAAAACCAGTCATTGCGCAAGGTTCCATTGAGGTAAAGCATTCCTTTATAAGAAAGTTCTGCAGAACCGTATAGGGAACTCACCCCCCGTTCAGAAAGGGCGTATATAGGGTCCTTTACCCGACCATTTTGAACGGTATACAGGTCCCGAACGACAAAATCACGCACATTCACACGGTTTAGGTCCGAGCGCCTGTAGAGGAGGTTCCCTCCAAAGGTAGCGTCAACGCCAAAATCTCCAAATTGACGCGTAGCAGAAATCAGGAAGTCTGTATTAATTTCGCGAAATCTCCGCGAATCTTGGGTGTAGGTTCCATTTACAAATCCTGCTGGAGCAGGGCCAAGGGAGGCTTTTCCCGTAGGTTGTCCATTGAAGTCCTGGTCTCTAGACCAATAGTCCTGTCCGATTCTTCCTTGAATGAAAAGCCATGGGAGAATATTGTACCTCACAAAGATATTCCCAAAGATGCGATCCCTGCGTATATTGTTAAATTGTTGGGTTAAGGTCCAGTAGGGATTGGTTCGATTTCGAAAACGGGAATACACAAATTCGTTTCCTTCTGCATTGAGCTTATTGTCTTCCAATAAGTCAAAAGGCATAGAGTTGGCCATGTTGTACAAGGCTACTGGAATCGTATTATCTTGTTGGGCGACGTTGGGAGGGTTGCGATTGCGTTCATTGGAATAGTTGATCGTACCTCCAAAGGTTACTTTATCAGAAAGGTCGTAGTTGAAGCCAAAATTGATCGTTCGTCGAAGGTATTCGTTGTTTGGAGTAATCCCGTTACTTTCCAGATTTGAGATCGATAAATTGAATCCTCCCTTCTCTCCTCCTGAGGATAGGGCCAAAGAATTGGTCAAATTTTGCCCCACGCGGTAAAACTTATCCACCCGGTCGAAAACAGGCTCATAGGGAACTTCTATCCCATCAAAGAGAATTTGGGTCATCCCCAGCTCAAAGCGCTCTCCAAACGACCACTGTCCAGAGGTGGGATTGGGAGTAGTTGGCCTAACACCGTTTTCTCCTTGCCCATATTCATACTGATAATCGGTGAAATCCAAGGGATCTTCCAAGGTATAATTGAGGTTGTAACTTACCCCTATCCCTGGGCCGCTCCCTCCTGTTTTAGTGGTAATCATGACCACCCCATCCTTGGCGCGAGACCCATATAAAGCAGCAGCAGCAGCCCCTTTAAGTACCGTGATGCTTTCAATATCATCTGGGTTGATACTGGTAAGGCCATCCCCTCCATCTGAGGTTACACCTCCTCCATTTGTTCCTAAAGCACCATCGGCTCCAGCATTTCTAGGGTTCGTACCAAAGTTGGTATTATCAATGGGTACACCATTCACCACAATTAAGGGATTGTTTTGCCCAGAAATAGAAGACTGACCCCGAATTCGAATTTTTGAGGTTCCTCCCGGTCCGGTTCCTAGTGTCGAAACATTTACTCCTGCGACCTTTCCCTGTAAGGCATTCATAAAGTTGGGCGTCCGGTTTACACTTACTTCTTCGGGGGCAACCGTAGTAGTGGCATATCCCAATTTTTTTGACTCCTTTCGAATCCCCAGGGCTGTAATCACGACATCTCCTAATTGGACTTCTTCTGTTTGAAGAGTTACATCCAGGGTAGTCTTACCATTGATAGCAATCTCTTGCGTGGCATATCCGATGTAGGATACCATTAGTACTGCTGCATTCTCTGGAATGCTTAGCTCATAGCGTCCTTCCTGATTTGTGAGGGTTCCGCTATTACTCCCTTGCACCTGTACCGTTGCTCCGACCATGGGCTCACCTTCTGGATCCACGACCGTTCCACTTAAGGTTCTTTGCTGGGCAAATACCCAAGAACAAAGTACCATAAGGCTCATTGTCAAACACGCGAGTTGATACTTCATGACGTTTGGTTAAATGAATGAAAAAACAACAAGAGGATGTATAGATCTAGGAAAAGATCTATTTTTTACGATGAGAGAACTATTTACTTACTCGTATTAATCTACGTAAAAAGCTGATTAATAGCAACAAAGGATTCATACTATTTATAATAGTATGATATATTTATAATATTATTATTTAAAATTTTATTAACAGAATTTATGAATACTATAACTTTCTTCGCTTTTCAACTGTGATTTCCGATCCCTCCGCTAGCATGACCGAATCAGGCTCCTGCTCATTGAGGAATCCAAAGCGCTTTCCGTATACAGCTCCAAAATCTACCTGAATATGGGTAGCTAAAATGGGATACTGCTCCCATTTTGGATGGGTCACCTGGTACTCATAGGTCTTGTTGGGATTGACCTGGGTGTATCCCCAGTAGTGTTCTGTAATAAATTCTGCTTCACTTCCTTCAAGTATCTTCTTGGGCTCTTTCTGAGCTTCTACCTGTAGAATATGGGTTTGGCCGTAGCCCATCCAGGTATACGAAATGATTTGGGATTTAGGGTTTTCCTGCCAGATATGGCTCATAGGCAGGGTCTGGTAGTGTTCTTGATAGACCCAATTCGCTACAAGGCTCAATGCTCGTTTTGGAACAATCTCCTTGATAAATACGACCCCTCGACGCCAACCTTCCTCAGATTTATATCGCACATAAAAGCGCAAATTGGCTTCTTCAAAGTGCTCATGAAAGGGGATTGAAATACCCATCAGACGGGTATTGAGAAAGCGAAAGCCCACTAAACTGAGGTAATGGGAACCCTGCCAGCTATCCAGTTCCGTCTTTGCAGGAACATAGGGAGCCAGAATATCGGGGTTTATTTTGTAGTTCGCTAGAATCAGTTTTCGCCATTCGGCAGTGAGGAAACTCATAGGTGCATTTTGTCTCAATCAGCTAATATATCAAAACGAGCTAAATAATTGTCGATTTCCTTTCTTGATTAAAAGACAGAGATACTGATGCACAGTGTGTTTCATAAATATTTTTGATCCCACATAATACCTATCTGTTAAAATTCTACGTCAACTGACGTACAAAAATTTGGATATACGACACTTGACGTATATATTTGACTAAACCTACGTCAGTCGACGTAGATTCTCTCATTTTTTATGGTACTCTATCTATGAAAGGGAACAAAGAAATCCATCCTTCAGCTGCGGAGACAGAGGTTCTACAAATCCTCTGGGAAAAGGAACCTCAAACAGTCCGAGAAATCCATGAAGCGCTGTCTAAGAAGCGCCCAGTCGGATACACCACCACCCTCAAGAAAATGCAACGCATGTTTGAAAAGGGGTTACTCAAACGAGTTGAAGGAGGAAAATCTCACCTCTACTCAGCTGTTGCTCAACCCAGTGAAACCCGCCAGAAGCTATTCGACCGACTAGTAGATACAGCCTTTGAAGGTTCTGCTATGAAATTGGTCATGCATGCCCTAGGGGGGGCAGACACTTCGCCAGAAGAAATCGAGCAATTAATTCAGTGGTTGGAAACCCAAAAAACCAAAAACAATCGTCATGAATAAGCTTTTCACACATCCTTTAATCGACGCCTTGGGATGGACCTTGCTTCACTCCTTGTGGGTGTTTGTCCTTATTGCCCTAGTATATCGACTAATTCTGACTATCCCGCTGGCAAGAAGGGCCCATTTTCGCTATGCCCTTTCTTTATTCACGCTTTCCTGCATGTTGGTTTGCATTTTCCTACTCTTTTTCCAGCACCTTGGAACTCCTCCTCCTAGTTCTAAGGAGCTAGCCCAACCATTTTCCCAAAGGCTGCATTCTTCAGAAGGACCTAATTTAGAAATAAACCAAGTCCCTCAACCCCCAAATACTTACATTCCCACAAGAACGTCTTCTTATGCTTTTCCAGATGGAATTCAGGGTTATCTCCTTGCTCTGATTCCTTCCCTAACTGGGATTTGGATACTAGGAGTTATCTTTATGTTGTTTCGATTTACAGGTAGCTATTGGTATATCCGAAAATTGAAATTTCGAAAAACCCAGCCCGTCAAAGAAAGCTGGCAATCAACAGTAAAGAAACTTAAACGTACACTTGGCATTCGACGCCAGGTCCGAGTTCTGGCCTCTCCTTACATTGGAGAACCTCTAACTATTGGGCATTTTAAGCCTGTAATTCTAGTTCCGCTAAGCCTAATGACCCAACAGCCCCCTGAATTTATAGAAGCCATATTACTTCATGAGTTGGCCCATATTCGGCGATATGACTTTCTAGTCAACCTCATTCAAACCTGGGTAGAAATCCTGCTTTTCTACCACCCAGCAGTTTGGTATATCTCACAAGAAGTCAGAATTTCTAGAGAACATTGCTGTGATGATATGGTTGTAAAAATCAACCAGGACCCACTCATCTATGCCCAAGCACTAACCCAAATTTCTCTTTTAAAAAGAGAAATAACTCCCAAACTATCCCTGAGTATGATGGGTAAAAAAGGCCGTTTGAGTGAGCGCGTATTTCGCATTATGGGAAACCCGCCCAGTCATAGCTCCATTCTCCATACCTTTTTACTATTTGTACTATTCATCGCCATAGGACTGGGGATAGCCTTTAATCCGCATAAGCTGTATCAACATTATTTCCAAGCGGAAGACAGGGGAGATATCTTAATTTTTACAATTTCTCCACAGTCAGATGTAGATGATTTTAACAGATGGCAAAGGGAGGTAAAGGCACATTCTGGAAAAGAAATCCTGATTAGTAGAACCTTGGAAAAAGGAACTAATAATGAATCTTATACCCTCTCAGTAAAAGATGCAAATACTCATACACCTATTTCTACCCATAGAGTGGAGGGAGATACATTTGAAAGAACCCTCATTTACGACAAGAGAAATTACACCTTGTACATAACAACTCGGGATACATGGTACGTCTCTTTCTACAACTTGTATTTAGAAAAAGGAGGTAGATGCCCTAGTTTTGACTTAGAGGGAAACAATTATAGTGAGTTAAGAAACACACTAGCGAATCTATTTCCAGGAACTGATCTCGCTTGTATAAACCGACAACCCAGACATGTCTCGTCCCTAGATTCTACGATTTTTGAAATCCGGATTACGCCCAATACCCACCTCGATGAATTCCTCAATTGGCGCTTTATATGCCAATACCTCGGAGTAAAGATGGACTTTACCCACTTGGACTGGGATGAGGTCAAGCAAGAATGGGTAAGGGCCTCAGGCTGGTACCAAACCGTGGAGGGAGAGATTAAAACCTTTGGCTTCCATAATTTTTCCAGAATTTCCCTGTTTGTCGATGGGACGCATAAGGGGATTATTAATAATGAGGTGAAATTTAGAACAGAAGAAGAACCCCAATTAGAGGAAAAAAGGATTGCCTATTTCTTGGATGATAAGTACGTAGAAAAATCCGTAATAGATACCTTCTCAAGCTCCTTAATTGATCTAATCATTGTCCAGTCTGCAGCAGACATTTATGTACAGAACCTCGTTCCAGGCCTGGAGGCAGACGAAGCGAGGATGTTCTATTCTAAAAGACTACCGCTGATTGTACCTGAGACAGAAGTTGTCTGGATAGCCCCCAACCACGTGATCCAAAAGCTGGACCACGAAGTGTTTCGCCATGGGCCTACAAGATATTCTGTCCCTTACTCTAGAAAAGACTATGAAGCAGAATACCAGGAATTAGCAGAAGGGGTAAAAAAGGTAAATATTGGTAAAACTCGAGATAACCGAAGGGTGGGTATCCATCAATATCTACCTCCAGTAAGCGGTTTTGGACAAGGGTATAAGCTAGATAAACATGAAGCGCTTAAGCAGTATGGGGTCTCGGGTGAACATGGGGTCTATGTAGAAAAAACAAAGCCTTATACAAATGATGAACGCAAAGTTTCGGAGCCTTCTCATACAGAATTGATTCCGCTGACCTTCTCCATTAGAGCACTCGAACTAGGAAGGGGAAGTAAAGATCCTGAACGCTTGTCAAACCTCGACCTTGCAACTGTAAATATTGACTTGAATTCTACCCTCGTCATCAATGGACAGAGAATTTCCTCAGAACCGACGACTAAAAAACAGAGCTATGCATCGCTTAGACCTGAAGATATTAAGCGGATTCGCTTTTTGGATAAGAAGGAAGCAGGGGCTATTTACAAAATTGAAGGAGCTGTGGAGATAGAGGCGAATGGAACCTGGAATCCTTTGTATGGGAACAATATACCACGCTTTATTGAAAAAGTAGAGTGGAGGGATAGTATCGTATTTTTCTATCTCAATTATTCCATAGAAGCACAAATGAGCGTCGTGGCTTCCGAAGATAGCCTGAGTTTTTCCTATAAAGGCGAAAACGCCAAATTTCCCCTTAAGCCTTTCCAGGGGACATTCTACCTTGTAAATAAGGAAGAAGCACGTATCCGTTTTAAAAGAGAAGTTGCAACAGAACTTGGGGTGATGGACTATCGAATATCCAGTCTGGCAACTGATAGAAAATGGAACTAATACCGTTATTGAACATTTTTGATTTAAAAATACACATTATGCAGTACAATTTTCTGCTCTTTTGTATCACGATGTGCAGCTAATTACTAAGGATAAAGCGCTGGTCTCCCCGACTGGCGCTTTTCTTTTTTTGACGCAGAAGGATGCAGAAATTGAGGGACTTAGCATATACTAAGAGGCGCTGGAAACCGTGGACCGTGGACTATCCAACTATTTACCTCCCCAAACCCATATTCGACACTGACTTTACCTGACCTATTTATGACGGACGCTGAGAAAACTCGAACTTGCAACCTAAACTATGGACTATCGACTATTCAGCTATCCTACTCTCCAACCCTGAACCCTTTTTTTACCACGGACTACGGACCACCGACTACCTTTCCCCTACAACCCTGAACCCTTTTCGACGCT
>JBCCTX010000162.1:0-17209 GCA_039197765.1 Bacteroidota bacterium | reverse complement strand
ATCAATATTTTCAAACACATTGCTTTAATAGTGGGGAACCCTGGAGCCATTGTAGGTACGGATGATGAAACAATAGGAGATAAATTGGGGGCTTTGGGCCATACGGTAGACTACTTGGATGACAATAGCGTAAGTGTTAGTAGCCTGAACCAAGCATATGATCTAGCCATTATTACTGAAACGGCTCATGCAGGAACCATTGGAAGTAAATTGAATGATTGGGACAAGCCCATAGCTACCTTTGAACGAGGCCTGTTGGATGATTGGCAAATGGGAGTAGGTCAGGCAGAGTATGCTATAACCAACATGAACATAGAAGACAGTAGCACCTCTCTAGCAGGAGGATATGGAACAGGAGACCTGAACCTTACCGGAATAGTAGCTGCAGCCGTAGGATCCCAATTAGCGTCCGATGTTAAAGCTGTTGCAGCTGTAAAGACGAACAATACACATAAATCTATCTGTTATGTTTTGTCTGGGGATAACCTGTTGAGTGGTACGGCATCTGGAACCCGAATATTCTGGGGGCTAGCATCTGAATGGATCATAGATTCACCTGTATGGGAAGATTTATTCGAAGGCTTAGTAGAATTTCTAGTAGATCAGGGAGGAACTTCTCCTCCTACCTCGGGGCCACCTAGTGCTGTTAATACTCTACAAGCATTCCCGCAAAATACTGCGGTGCAGTTGTCATGGTCACCCCCTGCTGGGTCATTCGATGCCTATGAAATAGGATATAAACTTAGCAGCTCCTCAAATTGGACCGGCGTAGCTCCGCAAATAGCTGCGAGTATCCTTATACCAGGCCTGACAAATGGAAGCCTATATAATTTCAGGGTGAGGGCTTCCTCTACTGTTTATGGGTTTGGGCCTTGGGATCAGGTAAATGCAACTCCCCAGGACCCAATAACAACCCCAACCAACCCTCTGTATAACATTTCTTCTACCCAAGCCTATGTACCGGCTGTGCCCAGTGTGTATGTCCCTGGAGCAGATATGGATATTCATCCTAATGGGAGGGAGGTGCATATTTTTGAGGTTACCAACTTAGATGGAAGAATCAATAATCCTATTCAAGGGTCCTTTCCGTGGGCAGTGCAAGAAGCTGCGAAAGCTCAATATGATAGCGATGTCAAATACATCCTCTTCAAGGTTTCAGGAATAATTGATCTTGCCAGAAATTCAGCAGGTCAGAAGATCAACTCAGGCGTAAAATATTTTGACATAGAATCCTTAGAAAAAACAGTGATTGCTGCACAAACTGCCAAGGGGCCTGTCGCCATAAGGGGAAGGACAACGCGTGTCAAAGAAAGTAAAGATGTTCTATTTATGCACGTATCCTTCTTTGGACAAGACGATAGTCAGCTCGGCAGTTCTGATTCACCTGATGCCCTTCAAATCGGTATTTTTGCAGAGAGGCTGGGCTTCAAAAATTGCTTTATGGCTCATGGCATTGACGAGAATCTCGACCTCGCAAATAACAATACCGATAGCGAGTTCTTTTTTGTCAATTGCTATTCAGCAGCTTGCTACCATGAGGCAAGGCTAGCCGCTGGCCCACATAGTAAGGGGGCTTTGCTGGATAGAAGATCGGGGAATAACACCGTTTCCCTTATCAATGACCTCACTTCCCATGTTCACGACCGGGCAAAAAAATCTCGCTGCCATACCTTACTGGTCAACGGAGGAGGATTCTCTACAGGGGTAAAAGGATGGGATTTTGCCAGAAGTAAAGATAATCTGTTCTCGCGGGTGGCTGTTAAGAATTATGCACTTTTCGATGGAGGGCCTGGAACTGTAATCTACGACCGTTGGCCAGATGAAAGGCACCAGCCTGTATATCACGATGGAGGAGCATTCAATTCTTCCAATAAAATCGCTGTTGAAAATATTTACTATGATAGACGTACGGGTTCAAATGTAACAGATAAGGATCAGGTTCGGACAAACCTGCAGGCTACCAATGCCAACAACGTTACCACAGATATTGCGGCTTATTTAACGCAATACAGCAATATTTTTACAAAGACAGATATCAATACCCTAAACAATTGGACTGGGGCTAACTTGATGGATCGCCTGTTGGAAAGATGCGGCGCTTTTGCAGGCCATGTAAAGGAAAACCCCTATCAGAAGTCGCTAAAGAACGATTTTGGGGTATACGAGATAAATCTGCCAAATTTTAACGCAAATGGCGATGTTCCTATCTCCTTTCCGAAGGAGACTGGATATAGAATTCCCCTCCCATCCGGGGATATTCACAACAAGAATGCTACAGGAGCAGGGGGCGATGGAAGATATACCCCTTTTGAAATCTATCTGCATTTTACAACGGATCCTTCGCCGGTACTGTAACAGTTGATCCTAGGAGAAAATTTATCCGGTCTACGGAAAATTTTCTCCTCAGGTAGATTGTATTGTGAATACGCATATTCATTACAGAGCGAACCCTATTCATCTAGGCATAGATATATATAAACCAACATCCGACCTATGCAATTCGGCAATAAGAGCCGTGTCACATAACAATTGTATTTACCTTATGAAAACACTATCAATTTTATTCTTACTATGGGGATTATTTTGGGCCCATCCTGTAGCGTTGAAAGCCCAAAGTGAATCTAGGCCCTATCGCAAGCTACTTACCGCTTCGATGGAAAAATCCTTGGAGGATAGCCATCCCAGTGTAAAGTCGAAGCGGGAAGCTATTGAACATTTCACAGACTCTGTAAAGGGTGTCATTTCACCCATTCCCCATACCCTTTCCCTTGTTTTTCATGTGCTTAACAAGGGAAATACACGGGATCTGATTGCAAAAGATCAGATCGAGGCACAAGTAGCAGCGTTAAACCGCGACTTTAACAAACTGGATTATTCAGAGCGCCATTTAGCCGATACCAAAGAAGGATTCAATCAGTTGGCTGCTAACATGGAACTTAGCTTTTGCTTGGCGAACCTCGGGGAGGAATTTCCCTCCATTCACTATGTAGAAGGCGTATTGGGCAAATGGCCTTCGAATAATTCCGTTAAAGATCCTGTCTCAGGAGGAATTGCTCCTTGGTTTCCAGAAAAAGTGATCAATGTATGGGTCGCTGACCTTGAAGAAGGAGTAAGTGGATTTGCACAAATGCCTGGAGGTCCTGCTGAAACAGATGGTATTGTCATAGATTACCGCTTTTTTGGTACAGGGGGTAAGACTTACGTTCTCTACAATCAGGGGAAAACCCTGACCCATCTTATGGGAAATTACCTCAATCTCCATCCCCTTTGGGGCAGAGGGAAGGGCTGTAAAGATGATGGGATTGAAGATACACCTGTTCACAATGCAGCCAATACAGGATGTCCCGGCTATAAGCATTTATCCACTTGCGGAAAGAATCTGGTAGAGATGAGCATGAATTTCATGGACAATACGGATGATGCATGTATGTACATGTTTACCGAAGGACAGAAACGGCGAGTACATGCCAACTTTTTACCTGGAGGAGCCAGAGCAGATTTGTTAACTGCAGAAGGAGTTGACTGCATCTCAACCAATAGGTTAACCTCAAGTGGTCCATTGTTATCTGACTCAGTAAAAATAGGATTTCCAATAAGCCTATATCCCAACCCAACCCAAACAGCCTTTTCCCTGAGGATTACCAGTCCAACGGGTGGAAAAATGGAGGTCCAGGTTCACTCTTCTCTTGGCGTAAGGATTTTTATGGAGGAATACAGCCTGAAAAGTGGGGAGCAAGAAGTGGAGATATCCTGTCAAAACTGGGCTTCTGGGATCTATTTTCTCAAAGCTATCTATGCAGAAAGTACCTATACGGAGCAAATTACCATTCATTAATCTATTCCTTCTACCATTCAACAAATACTCATAGGAATGAAACCTATCAATTATATTCTCACGATACTCTTACTGCTGGGAGGTATCCATTTGTATGCTCAGCCGGTTAATACCCTCATTCAGGATGTAGTCCTTCCGGCCCCTAATGCCGCTGCTTTAGGAAAATATTCAGATATCCCGGTAAGCCATTTTACGGGGGTAACTTCTATCTCCGTTCCTTTGTATGCTGTCCAGGAAGGCCCATTAGGTCTTCCAATTTCCCTCAATTACCATGCTTCTGGTTTGAAGGTAGCTGAAACGGCTTCTTGGGTGGGGATGGGCTGGAGTTTGAACGCTGGGGGAATGATTACTCGGACAGTTTTAGGAATTCCAGATGAAAGGACTTTTGGCTTTGCCAATTATGGGTATAGACTTAAAGAACGAGAAGAGAGCTATGTAGATCCTGTACAATTTATGCAGGATGTGGCTACGGGCTTGCTCGACTCTGAACCCGATATCTTTAGCTTCAATTTTTTGGGAAATGCGGGGAAGTTCTACATTGATGATCGGAAAACTGTGCACCTGATTCCTGAGCAAGATGTTCGAATAGATGTAAACTGGGGCAGAGAAAAGATTTCAGGGTTTGTGGTTACCACCCCAAACGGGGTGAGGTATTATTTTGGGAACTTTCCTCGAAAAGACAACGATCCAGGTATTGAGAAATCTATTAGTTCCTCAGCAAATCCTGATGACCCAAATGCTGAAAATATTTCGTCCTGGTATTTACTGAGAGCTGAATCGCCAGATTCTATTCACCAGATTAACTTAATATACGAAGAAGAGGCTTATAGCTACAATTACCTTGGATCGTGCTCATTTTCCCATCTCCAATGCTATTCAAGTTTGGGGTCTTCGTCTGGAGGACAAAATTACGATTGTGCTGGGTTAGCGGATTTGGAACTGAGAAAGAATCTGCAGCGGAACAATGTAACCGGAAAAAGGCTCAGTAAAATCACGACTACTTCCGGTCTTGTAGAAGTGAACTTCAAGAAAGGGAGTCTAAGGCAGGATCTTGATACACACGGCTTGAGTGGGGCTTTTTCTGCTTATACCCTTGGAGAAATAGAAATAAAGGAGCAAGCAGATTGTAAGGAGTGGAACTTCTCTTACACCTACTCTCAACCATTTCCTGGGACTATTCCCAATGCAAGGTCAGAAGGTAAAAGACTTATTCTGACCCAACTATCAGAGCAGTCCTGCGATGGAGCTACAAAGATCCCTCCCTATAAATTTTCCTATAAGGGCGAGCAAAATGGATTGTACACTTTACCACACCGCCTCACAAAGGCCATTGATCACTGGGGCTACTACAATGGAAAAATAAGCAACGAATCTTCCAATTTCTTAAATATACCCAAGACAACCTTGAAGCTTTTAACGGGTAGAGAGTTTAGCCATGGCGAAAATGACCGGGATACACATGTAGAGTGGGTAGATATAGGGATTCTTGAAAAAATCACCTACCCAACAGGTGGCCTTAATGAGTTTATCTATGAACCCCATTCTTACTTTGGCCAGGAGTCCGATGTGAACCTTGAGGAAATTCAGACCCTTTTTTCCTGCGGTACTAATAGCAGTGCTTGTTGTGATACCTATATAAGGTGTTGTACATCGAATACGACCTATACACATAGTTTTGACTCCGATGAAGAAATCGATTCTACCAGGATTACCTTTGACTTGAAGGTTCCCCCTCACGTAGTTGCAGAATTAAAGGATCAATTTCCCTTGGAATGGGAGTATTGTTATGGAGATGAAGGATATGAAACCATAGAAAATGCCAATTCTACGTGTGCCTCTTTCGGTGAATTCAAAATAAAGGTCATCATTAGCGAAGCGTCCAGTAATGTTAAAGTAGGGGAACTGGAATATAACCTTGATTTACAAACGGGAACGCAAACCTGCCTGACACAAACCCATTTACTGCGAGATTTTGAGGTGAATAAGAATTTAAAACCCAATACAAGTTACAGATTTGAACTTTCCGTTCCCCAAGGAATCGGAGAGGCCTTCCTCTTTACACAATTTACAGAGGAGAAGATGGTCAATAAATTTGTAGGAGGGGTAAGGGTTAAGGAAGTAAAAACGAAACTGAGCGAAAGCCAGTCGGGGTATGAACGGGTAAAGAAATATAGCTATACAGAAGATGGCAGCAGCCAATCAAGCGGTAGATTATTTTTTGACCCCCAATACGGCTATTTCTTTGAAGCCTTTAATGATGGATCAGATTACGTTTTAGATATCTTTTTTCAGGAGCAAAGCATTGTCCCATTAGGCGCTTTTGATGGAGTCCATATAGGATATGAAAGGGTGGTGGAATCAGAAGACGGTAATGGGGAATCTGTTCATACCTTTTACATAGAAAAACCCCTTTTAGCTACCAATCTCATTCCCAACCCCCCTCAGTTGGCTACGGTCATAAATGGTAATCTGAAAAATGTATCTCATTACAAAGCTGGCGCTAGTAACGAAGTGGGCAGCACGTATTCGGAGTATAATGCTGGCTACTCAGATATGGAGGGATACATTTTTAAGCTGAGTCGCTTCCCTAATTCCTGCCAAGATTTTTATATAGGCGTAGGGGGAGGAATCCAAGTGAAATTCCCTGATTTCTACATTAGGGACTTTTATAACCCCAGGACCTCACCCCTTCTGATTAAGAAGCAAGTTTCTACCCTGGACAACGTCCAAACGGTCGCGGAATACAGCTATGATGGGGCGAAACGCCATTATTTCCCGACAAAAATTGCTACTACACAAAGTAATGGCCGTATTTCTGAGCAACGCTTTAAATACCCCCCTGACTATGCTGATGGGCTCAATTTTGGCAATGGATCGAATATCAATATAGATGCCCTGAAGGATCAATACCTCATATCTACCCCCATTGAGGTTCAAACCTGGGAGGGGAGTACCTCGAGTAAACTCGGTATGACAGGAGGACAGATCCAGGTATTTAAGAACTTTGGAAATTCTTCAAAGCCGATCCTAAAGCCGTATAAAACCTTCGTTTTTGAATCCAATGAGCCAGTGGATAAAAAAGAAATCAAAGATGCGGAGGACAATCCCAGTAAGCCGTATCAATTCCTTCGGCCAGAAGTAATTGCCAAGGACTATTATAAAGAAAGGGCATACTCTATTTGTGATGCTCAATATGCTAGCCTGGTCGAGCAATCTTTGACAAATGGGACTCCCATATCCTATCTATGGGACTTTAGAGGCAATCGGCCTATCGCTCAAGTGGTAGGAAAAACCTATGACCAAATCAAGAGTACTGCTACAACTCAACTCAGAAGTAAGTTTAAGGATGCACTGGTAACCACCTATACCTTTGAAGGGCGCCTACGGGTAAGCTCCATCACGCAACCTGATGGGGTCAAGACACAGTACAGGTACGATGGCTTGGATAGGCTTATTGAGACCCAAGATGATGATGGGAAACTCCTTCAACGTATCAAGTATAACATCCCTAACCCTTAATCAACCCTCCTGACATGAAATTACTATCTTATAAAATCCGATATATCTTTATTTTTCTTTGCTGTACCCTTCTTTTTCTCGGCAGGGCCAAAACCCAAGAATGCAATACTCCTATCAATGTCGCGCTGAACAAAGCAACTTCGCAGTCTTCAACCTATCGAGGAGGGGTAGCAAGTCGTGCAGTCGATGGAAACCTAAAAGCCAATGATGGAGGCTACGATGGAGATTTACAGCATACAGAAACTCAGGGCGTAGGCAAACAATGGTGGCAGGTGGATCTGGGAGAAGATTACCAAATCAAGCAAATCAAGATTTATAACCGAGATGGGTGTTGTCAAAGCCGCTTACAGGACTTTGTGGTATTTGTTTCTGAAAATCCGATTTCACCTACCCAGTCCCTGGCTGAACTAGAGGCAGATAACAGGCTGTACAAGGTTAATTATGGGACGGGAATTCAAGATGTATACACGTTTGATTTAGATCAGCTCGGGAGATTTGTGCGGGTGCATCTTAGGAAGGATAAGTCTCTACACATGAGTGAAGTAGAAGTATATGCATGTAATGGAGGAGAAGAGCCCGATCCTGGACCAGACCCACTTACTGCCCCACAAAATCAACAGGTAAGTAACCTTACCCAAACAACAGCTACCTTGAGCTGGGATGCCACCATTGGAGCTGAAGAATATATCCTTTACCGAGGAGCTACAAATACATTTATAACCAGATTATCAGAAACTTCCATAGTCCTTACGGACCTTACCCCCAATTCGGATTATACGTTTCGGGTTGCTGCTGTGAGGGAAAGCGAAATTTCTCCGCGATCTTCTGCTATAGACTTTAAGACCCTTCCAGAAGATAGCCCTCCTCCTCCCCCAAATGATTGTAGTAGCCCTATGAATGTTGCCCTGAACAAAGCCGCTTCCCAGTCCTCTACCTATCGGGGAGGGGTAGCGAGTAGAGCGGTGGATGGAGATCTCAAGGCAGACGATGGGGGATATGACGGTGATTTGCAGCATACTGAAGCCCAGGGTTCCGGGAAGCAGTGGTGGCAGGTTGACCTGGGGGAAGCCTACCAAATTAAACAGATCAAGCTATATAATCGAGATGGTTGTTGTACCAATCGGTTGCAGGATTTTGTTCTCTTTGTTTCTGAAAATCCCATTTCAAGTACCCAGACACTTGCAGAATTAGAGGCAGATAACAACCTTTTCCGAATAAATTATGGAACAGGGGTTAAAGATATATTTACCTTTGACTTGGACCAGCCTGGGAGGTACGTTAGGGTACAACTTAGAAAGGATAAGTCGCTTCACATGAGTGAAGTAGAAGTATATGCATGCAGTGAGGGTACAAACCCTGATCCCAATCCCGACCCTGATCCTGAACCAAACCCTCTCACGGCACCCCAGAACCTACAAGCAAGTAATATTACCCAAACGACAGCTACCTTAAATTGGGATGCTGTAAGTGAAGCAGAAGCTTATCTTGTGTACCAAGGGGCTAATAACACCTTTATCAAGCAAGTATCTGGAACCACAACTGGACTCACGGGTTTAACCCCCAATACGACCTACAGTTTTCGGGTATCCGCAGTAAGGGGAAGTGAAATTTCTCCACGATCTTCATTGGTTACCGTTACAACCTTGGAAGAAGATAGTCCGCCTCCTCCAAGTGATTGTAACACCCCCACCAATGTTGCCCTCAATACAACCGCTTCCCAATCTTCTACCTATCGGGGGGGAGTTGCAAGCCGAGCAGTAGATGGCAACCTCAAGGCCGATGATGGCGGCTATGATGGAGATTTACAGCATACTCAAGCAGTAGGATTGGAAAAACAGTGGTGGCAGGTAGATTTGGGAGAAGGTTATCAGATTAAACAGATTAAGATATATAACCGTGATGGGTGCTGTACCAGTAGACTGCAGGACTTTGTGGTCTTTGTAGCTGAAAATCCAATTTCAGGTACGAAGAGCTTGTCTGAGTTAGAGACGGATGGTAGCATTTTCCAAATAAATTATGGAAGAGGGGTACAAGCGGTATATACCTTTGACCTGGATCAGCCTGGAAGGTATGTACGAATACAGCTAAGAAAGAATCATTCCTTACACATGAGTGAAGTGGAGGTATATGGCTGCTCAGAGATCAACCGTGCACCAGACCCCACTCCCACTCCCCTGCCAGCGCCTCAAAACCTTCAGGCGAGCAATGTGGGCTCAAGCTTTTTTACCCTTAGTTGGGATGCGGTATCCAGTGCTTCTACCTATCGCATTTATCAGAATGGAGCCCAAACTTTCCTCAAACAATTATCACAGACCCAGACGAGCATTACAGGCCTTGCACCTGAATCCAGTTATACCTATACAGTAACAGCAGTAGACGCTTCAGGAAAAGAGTCCGCTCGCTCCACAGTACTTGAGGTGAAAACCATTCGAGTTCAAGATCCTCCTGATCCACCTTCCTCGGCAGCATGCGGGAAAACCCTTCAAGAGATTGTGAACATAGATAGGGGGGCAGTAGCAGAAGTAGGAACTATCCGTTTAGAATCAGACAAACGCTATATCCTGACTACCACCTATAAGGAGGAAAATGGGACATCGAATGCTGAAGAAGATCAGTGGCATACCATCTCCTATTTTGATGGCGTAGGTAGACCCATTCAGTCTATAGATGCCCAAGCTAGTTTTACGGGACTGGATATGGTGGCCCATATGACCTATGACTCTTATGGAAGGCAGGATAAGAGCTATCTGCCCTATGCAGACGCCAATCCACCCTTGCCTGGAAGGTATAAATCGGACTGGAAGAATGAGCAGAAGAAATTTTACGAAAACCTTTCAAGTGTAAGTGGAGATAAAACAAATCCCTTGGCTGTTTCACAGTTTGAAGCATCTCCACTAAATAGGGTGGTAGAACAAGGGGCACCTGGAAGCGCCTGGCAGCCTAAATCCTCTAAGGGAAGTCAAAGTAGTGGAGAGCATACGGTAATAACCGAATACAGAACTACGAGCAGCAACTTAATGGGGTTTAATCCAGAAGACCTAAATAAAACGGGGACCATCACCAAAGTTGGGACTTATTACCGAGCAGGGACCTTGAATGTTACGAGGATCACAGATGAGAATGGAGCCATTATGGAAACAGGTACTGACAATCAGGGACGTATAATCTATAAAAGTGTTCAAGTATTAGGTAATGCCCTTTCTACCCCTTGGACCTCAGATTTTTACGCGACTACCTACTATGTGTATGATGCATTCGGAAATGTACGTTTCATCATCCAGCCAGAAGGCTGGAAAGCCTTGAGAAGCTCTAACCTTACCCCAACGATTCGGGAACTTTACTGCTTTCAGTATGAGTATGATGAGCGCCAGCGCCTTATCCGCAAGCGAATCCCTGGTTCGGACTGGATAGAATACGCTTATGATCGGCTCGATAGGGTAGTAGCTACCCAGGATGGCAATCTGAGAGTGAAAGAACAATGGTTGGTTACCAAGTACGATAAGCTAGGGCGAACCGTAATGACCGGAATACATAGTTCTGATAGGAAACGTACAGAAATCCAGGCTGAAATAAATGGAAACAGTGGATTGTATGAGACCTTTTTCGGGAATGGATACACCAATACGCTTGATCCTATTATTGATCAGGATAAGTACCATTCGGTCACCTTCTATGATACCTATAGTTTCCTTTCCACTACGCCAGGGTATAGCTTTCAACCTACTTCTACTATAGGTTTTCTTTCAAACCCTACTGGAAAGCCAGTGAATTATACCCAAGCGAATAGTAGCCAGGGGAGGGTTACAGGAGTACGGATCTACATTTTGGATAAAAAAGGTAATATGCCAGATTACCTTCAGACTGTCACGTACTATGACAAATACGGAAGAGGAATTCAGATCATCGCTGATAATCACCTGGGGGGAAAGGAACTGGTGGGGAATCGCTATAGCTTTTCTGGAGAATTGCTGGAAAGTGTACAATTCCATGACTGGAAGGGAGCCGGAGAGCATCGAATCCACAAGGCATTCTTATACGACCATAGGAGTCGTCTGTTAGAAGTTATGCAGCAGATCAACCAAGAGGATGCCATTATTCTGGCCAGACAGGAATATGATGAACTAGGCCAGCTGGTTGAAAAAGACCTGGGTTCATGTTCGGTAAATCAGGAACTCCAATCTATAGATTATACCTACAATATCCGTGGCTGGCTGACTCGGATCAATCAAACGGGAAATGTAAGTGCCATAGACGGAGACCTCTTTGGGATGGAATTAGCGTACAACAGTGGTTCCGGAGCTTTATATAATGGCAATATCGCCAGCATAAGTTGGCAACAAGCCGTAGGAAGGGATGGGCAAGATAAGTTGAGGACTTATCAGTATTCCTATGACAAGATGAATAGGCTGAAAAATGCCGACTTCTCTGGCCCTTCTGGGGAAAACTACGATGTCTCTGACCTCAACTATGACTTAAATGGGAATATATTAAGGCTCAAGCGGATGGGACCTGTTGGGAGTACCTTTGGGGAACTAGATTTTCTGAAATATTTCTACAAAGGCAATCAAATTGATTACATAGATGAAGATGGTAAAAAGGAATTCCAGCAGGATATCGATCAATTCACTACCCTCAAGGATAAGGGAAAGTATGGGTATGATGCAAGTGGAAATATCAAGCTAGACCCCCATAAAGGCATTACCTACACCTATAATCACCTGAATAAACCCACTAGAGTTGATTTCGGAAACGGGAAGTCCATAGACTGGGTTTATGCCGCAGATGGGACCAAGTTACAACAGGCTTATGTTGGCGACTCGTCCGCAACACATGACTATGTGGGAGCTTTTTTTTATAAGAAAAAGGCAAGTGGTTCGAGAGAGCTTCTCCATATAGCCCATCAAGAAGGACGAGCCTTGAAGCTTAATGAGAACTTTCGCTATGAGTTTAATATCAAGGATCATTTGGAAAATGTAAGGGTTTCTTTTGCAGATAAGGATAATGATGGGCAAATAGAAATTAATAGTGAAGAAGTACTTCAAGGGGACCACTACTATCCATTTGGAATGCGTATCGGAGGGCTCTCCTACCAGGTAGGAATTGAGAATCGTTACCGGTATAATGGAAAAGAATTCCATCAAGAGTTAAACTGGGGAATGTACGATTATGGGGCAAGAATGTATGATCCAACCCTGGGTAGATTTACAGGGATAGATCCCCTGGCGGAAGATTTTAGTTGGGTGAGTCCATTTAACTATGCTGAAAATGAGCCTGTAGGACACATTGATCTTTGGGGCCTCCAAAAGGCCAAACCTCCTTATATGGATGAGATCCCTGTACTAAGTGATGAGCAAAATGAAGTAGTATCTACGGTAGAGGATATATCAGCGGTACTGGTAAGAGCTTGGGAAAATGTGTTAAAAGAAATACCTCCTTTTAGTATTGAATTTAACGTCACCATCGGGATTCAAGCTGGACGGGAATTTGGGATAAAAGATGGAAATTCTAAAGGAAGTCCATCGGTAAAAGCGAAGGTCAACGCCGCCAGAGTTAGTCTGTTTAAGTCCAAAACAGAATTTACCGAAGAAAAGGTTTTAGAAAATACCATTGAAATGCCAACTCTAACGGTAAATAAAGATGGAACTACTGAAAGTGTACCCCTTATACTCGAAAGTGGGTTTGAGATTTCGGGTAAGGCCTATGGGAACAGTGTAGGGGCTGGTTGGGGACAAAAACTTAGCCTAAGTACCGATTATGTAGGGGATATCGAAGCAAGGAGGGTTGAACATACCCGGAAAACTACTGTAAAAAGAGGAAGGGGTTTTGCAACGGTAACCGAAGATGTACTTAATGAAACGACTAAAGTAAATGGAGGAGCCCAATACAGCTTTGGTTCGGCGGCTATTTTGGGAATTGACCTGAAAATTAAAATATTGGATAGGAAGTAAGGAGGCGCTTATTCGATAGTTTACCATAGGACAGATGTAAATTGTAAATGCCTCCTGAGGCTGCTTGATTTTAAGCAGCCTCATTTTATTTAAAGGGAATGAGCGAGCTGATTTTTCTAGAACCTTTTTTCTGATACCTTTTTGACGGAGGATTCCTTGAGTTCATTGGGAATCCCACGGGATCTGATAAGCGAAATTGGGGAGAGAACCCTTCACACAGAAGCGCAAGGTTTAAGGCAACACAAAGCAGATGACTCTTTCGTTTCATGAACCTGAGTTAGAAGTTAAAGGGGGCTTGAAGGTGCTTTGCCTACCATTTTTTTTCACTGACTCGGTCTAATATCTTTTTGCGGAAGGGGGTCCCAACGTAAAATTAGTTTCGCTTTTAGGAATTTGTTCATTGGTAGATCTTTGAATGCTAGTTTCAAGTATCCATTTGGCCATGGTCATGAAACCCTATTTCCATTTCCAATTGGCCTTCGAAGCAAACCCATAATACGTAGGAAAAGGATATTTGCATAGCCTACTCATCTCGAAGAATATCTATAGGCTTAGCTTTTGCCGCACGGATGGTTTGGTAACTGACTGTAAGCAAGGTGATAAGGAAGGCAGACAAACCCGATACTACAAAAAGCCCCCAACTTAATTCCGTTTTATAGTAATACCCTTGTAGCCATTTGTTCATCAAGTAGCCACTGATAGGAATAGCAATAACAATTGAAATAAGGACCAATCCTACAAATTCTCTCGAAAGCATCGTCCACAGGTTTAGCATCGAGGCACCCAATACTTTACGAATTCCGATTTCTTTGGACCGCTGTTCCACTGTAAAATAGGCAAGACCCAAAAGTCCTAAACAGCTAATAAGGATGGCAAGCAAGGAAAAGACTCCCGATAACTTACCAATGCGCTCCATTTCCGAAAATTTCATTGCATAGTTTTTATCTACAAATTGATAGGTAAAGGGAACAGCAGGTACAAACTCCGTAAAAACCTCTTTTACGATTGCTAAGGATTCAGACGCACTCTTATCTGGATTTAACTTCAGTTGAATATAATTTGTATTATAGACATAGTCGATCATATAGATAGCATGTTTTACGGTTTCGTATGGCGACTCGGTGAGCATGTTTTTGACTACCCCTATTATTTTATGTTCCCTACCATACCAATTAATCGATTTCCCAATGGGGTCTTCTAGTTCCATATATTTTACGGCAGCTTCATTGATGATATAGGCTGTAGAGTCCGTTGAATACGCCCTTGAAAAATCACGTCCCTTCACAATTTCCCAATTAATCGTCTTTCCGTAGTCATGGGTAATGTAGAAAGTGGAGAATTCGCCGTTAAAATTTGGGTCCTTTCCTTCCCATGAAAATCCATCATTGCTGTTGAAGGCCGCAGTTAAAGGGCTTGAGGATTCAGCCATTTCTACTATTGCGTTGCGTTTCTTTAGTTCAGAGCGTAGCAAATTGTACTTACCTTCATAGTCAGAAGTCGAAATCTCTACGCTAACAAGGCCTTCATGATCGTAGCCCAATGGGCGTTCCTTTGAATAATCAATTTGACTTTTGACAACTAGGGTCCCAACAATGAGAATGAGGGAAATCGTAAATTGCCAAACTACCAAGCCTCTTCTGAATAGGATTGCCTTGGGCCCGGCCTTATGGGTTCCTTTGAGAACTTTAGCCGGTTTAAAAGAGGATAGATATAGGGAAGGATAACTACTAGCTACAAGACTTACTACTAGTACCCCTGAAAGACAAATTAACCAAAATACAGGATTCTCATAAGGGAGATCGATTTGCTTACTTGTCAAATCATTGAACAGAGGTAGAGCCCCAAGAACTAGAAAAATAGCTAGGCAGAAACCTAGAAATACAAATAAAAGGGACTCGACGAAAAACTGATAAATCAATTGCCCCCTTTTGGAACCTAAGGATTTGCGAACGCCAACTTCCGTATTCCTTTTTACAGAATTGGCTGTACTCAGATTCATGAAATTGATACATGCCAATAACAAAACAAAAAAACCGATCAAACCAAATAACCAAACATATTGAATACTTCCTCCAGTTTGTACACCATTTTCCCAATTGGATCTTAAGTGCCAATCGGCCATAGGATGGAGAAATATTTCAGTCATAAGGGATTTTTGGGCTTCATTCAGCTTATTGTATTTAACGTCCTTGATTCTTTGATTAATTACCTCAAAGTTAGCATTCGCAGCAATTTGAACGTATAGCTGATAGGAGTTATCATCCCACTTGGGATTTTCTATAGCAGATTTTACCCAATCAGCAGTTGCGGGATATAATTGCCATGGGGCAATAAACATGAGGTCTGAAAACTCAGAGTTATTAGGCAAATTTTCATAAACACCTGTTACGCTGACCTCTACCGTATTATCCATTACCAATACCTTCCCGATTGGGTCTTCACTTCCAAAAATGGATTGCGCAAGTGACGCTGACAGGAGAATGGAATTCAATTCATTCAACCCTCCTCGACTTCCTTTCAACATGTTCAGCGAAAGCATATCGGGAGCACTTATATCCATGTAATTGCCCTTACCCATGAACTTTTTCTCCCCTTTTGTGAGGATGTGATCCCACGTGAAAGAAGACATGACCACATACTCAAAATCATCTTTGTAACTATGCTGGAGTTCCGGTCCTAAGGGAGCAGGGATTGATTGTTGGGTCTCTCTTTTGCCACTATATGTTTGGTGCTGCCATACTTGGGCGATGCGATCATAATTTTGATGGAAGGTATTAACAGAAAGTTCTTCTGAAATCCAGAGTCCAATAAGTATAGCGACCATTAGCCCTAAAGCTAAGCCTCCTATGTTGATAGCTGAATACCCGCTATACTTTTTCAGGCCGCGGAAAGCGATTTTTAAATAGTTTTTAAACATAAATATATGATAAAGACCTACGTTTAATTTGATAGAAAATGATCGAATAATACCCGGTCGGAAAAGCAGGACTACATCCCTCCCAAATCCTACTTGTGCTTTTCTTATTCCCTTGACGGCTAATTTGCGTTCAAAACGTTCCAATAGATCCCCCTCAATATCTTCTAAATATTCTGGACGACAGTACCACCGAAAGAAGCGTAGAAGCCACTGGGGCGGGTTGGGAGAGCCTGGTTTTATCATTGGGGTAAGTTAAAATCAAGGGAGGGGATTGCATTCCATAAGGCTAATCGCTGGTTTTTTACCTCTTTCAATGCTTCTTTACCGGAATTTGTCAATGTAAAGAAGCGTTTGCGCTTACCTCCTCGTTGCTGGGTGGCTTCTCCAAATTCAGAATTAAGGAAACCCTTTTGCTCCAACCTTCTTAAGGCGGTTTGCAGAGAACCCACACTAACTTTCCGCTTGAGCCTCATTTCCATATCATCGATAATGGCGATACTATACGCTCCCCCAGCTAAGATAGCTACTGTTAAGAGAATAACTTCTTCGAATTCGCCAAGTCTATATTTACTCATTTTTCTATTTATACCTCAAATGTAGTTAAAATAATTTTAATTTTTATCTAAAATGTAGTTAAAATTATTTATGTTCTCCGTGGATGCATTATTTAGGAGTCTTCAAAGAAGATCCATTTATAGCGTGATAAAATGGAAAGCTTATAAATGGGGAGGATTTTGATACCGCAACGAAGGAGCTGAAAATTGAAAACTTCCTGCTAATAGATCCAGAAGGAAGAGAGCATCTCTGGGAATTTGCGTATTAGCTTACCCTTCAAAATAAGGAGGAACTTGCTACCCTACATGCTTATAAGCAATAGGATGTAACCCATTGTATGTTGTGAGATCTACTCAAATGATCTCCATGAGCAATTCCACTCTATTTTCTGCGAATCCTCGCAGAAAGCATTACACGTGTTTAATCCCTTCATCT
>JBCCTX010000161.1:0-17319 GCA_039197765.1 Bacteroidota bacterium | reverse complement strand
ATCTCCCTGCGTGATGAAGCGACAATAAAAGCTATACACTCCCTCCACCATTGGGTAGGGTACCATCCCAGGATGGGCTTATACCCTCGATGGTTGCAATCTGCCATTCAAATACTTGGAGAGGATTGGGAGCAGGATTGCTGGAGGTCAGTTGAGTTTTACCGCAGAGTTCCACAGAGAATTGATAAGGAGAAAAAGAAGTGTAAGGAAGGGCCTGGTAAATGGAATGCATCCTCCTTCGCCTATGTGGTAAAATCCAAGCCCCAAAAAGATCTCAGATCCCTACCGAATCAAGGTTATCGACCCGCTTTCCTCAACCACACGATCCCCTTGAGTAATAAAGCGACAGTAGAAGCTATAGACTCCCTCTGGGGCCTGTGTACCGTTGGGTAGGGTTCCATCCCAGGATTGGCCGATATCCTCCATGGTAGCAATCGATCTCCCCCAACGATCGTAGATATGCCATTCAAACAACTTAGGGGGATAAGTTGCTATGATGTGTATTACGTCGTTGACTCCATCAGCATTGGGGCTAAAGGCATTGGGAATGAACAGTTTTCCAATGGGGAAAAATGCTACTTCGAGAAAACTGGTATCCAAACAATTTCCCGCATTTTCGGCTACTAGGGTAACTTGATAATTTCCGGGAGTAAGGTAGCTAATAGCTGGATCTATTTCGGTAGAGGAATTCCCCGACCAAGTGGCTCCGCCAAAATCCCATTGAAACTCATCTGCGTTGAGGGAGAGATTCTCAAATTTAACGGTATCGGCTCCCAATTGATAGTCATCTAACTGAAAATCGCTGATGATTTCAGGAAGGGGATAAAAGAATGCCGTATCCCGGTCAAAGCACACGTTTTCGTAGCTCAATTCTAAGATTACCTCGTGCTCGGGAATGGTATCAATAAAAGCGTGTCCAAAGCTTTCGTCCCTTTCTTCGACTTCTCCATTTACATACCAAAGGATATCTGTATAGGTAGAAGGAACTAGGTCAAAGGGTACGAACATAGGAGAACAACGGGGAACATCTGGAAATAACATCTCGGCGTTAGGCTGTGGATATACCGTAAGGGTTTCTTCGTGGCTATCTACACAATTATCCTCAGTCTCCACCACGAGGGCTACAACATAGGATCCAGGTTGATTGAAACCTGTATTCAAGTCATCAGTTGTGGCAGTCTGCCCCTGGAAGGTCCAGTTGGAAGCCAATGGACTATTGCCTTCTGAGAGGTTGGTAAACAAAATATTGGGAGTAGGCGCACAGGATTCGAAAAGTTCTGGGACAAAAAAGGCTTCTGGATTGGGAGAAATTTTGGCTGCAAGGGTAGCAGAATCCACGCAGCCTTGTGGCGTTACAACGGTATACTTGAGACCGTAAACCCCCGGTTCATAGCTCTCCGAATCAAAAAGAAACAACGAATCTATAGTGCCATTGCCTGTGGAAACGCCATTAATGGACCATTCTCCTCCCGGAACCGTAGAAAACACCTCCACGGGTTCGGTTGTTTCACATACCCTAAGCGTATCTTCGCCAAAACTGGGATCGCGAACGCTTACATTTCCTGCTTCTGCTCCATACACAGCCACAATCCCACTGTCCACAAAGGTTTCACAGTAGCTTTCCGAGTATACATAAATGGGGGTAATGGCGTCGAAAGGAAGGGTCCCAGGATCCGACTGTGCTACTACATTCCCGCCAATTTCCCAGGTAATGTTGCTATTCATACAGGGATACATAAGGAAGTCCAGGGGGGTAAGGCTAATGGGTTCACATACCAAGGTGTCTAGCTGGAAATCAAAGGGGCTAGTAGGCTCGCCATAGACGATTCCCTCTACCATTCCCAAGGCATTTATACTGGGTAAACCCAAACCCGCTATTCCATCCCCATCTTCATCTGAAACCCCAGCTTCCTGAGAATCTACACACAAATCGCCATCGCTATCACTGTCTATCGCATCAATGAACCCATCTATATCCCGGTTAGCAATAGCGTAATTAACTCCACCTAATCCATTGCTCACGGGATTGGGTATTCCAAAAGCATCTACCCCTCCAGTAAGGACTCCGTTGGCATGGGGTAAACAATGTCCAGCTTCAATGACATCGTACACCCCATCGTTATCACTGTCAAGGTCTATATGGTCCAACACGCCATCCCCATCACTGTCTCTCCCACAAGATCCTAGATAAATATTGGTCCCAAATAGGGGCGGGTCTGTCCCTCCATTTAGCGAAACAGCTCCTCCGGTAATTACCATGCGGGTGATATTTTCCGTCAAAACGATAAGCAAGGTGTTTTCGGGGTCATTGAAGGTATTTCCTCCCTGAAATGCAGCAAAGGTATTGCCATTTTGTTGAAGATTCGCGCCCATGTTCAGAATAATAAATGGGACTTCCACTGCTCCGTTGAACATCTGAAGGGTCCAAGTCTCTCCATAGGCTCCCCCAAAGGACTGATCAAAATCGGTGAACTGTAGATAGGCATTGGTCAAAACGGGGGCAAACGTTATCTCCAATTGATTGGTTTCACTAACATCTGTGAAATCATTTTCAAAAAAGATTTCATCTCCAGGGAGGACCGCTTGTCGCACGATGGTCCCCGGAGGACCTAATTCCTGAAAATCTAGCTGAACCTGAATCCCTGTTTCAGTTGTTAAGGTCTGCCCATCGGCGGGGTCGAGGAGTCCATTGAAAGTATAGTCAAATCGGGTACAAGGAAACTCTGTCGAGTCTGGAATCCCGTCATTGTCATCGTCCAGATCGACTAAATCGATGATTCCATCCAAATCCGTATCCTGACCCTGCACTTGGGAAAGCGAGAGAAGGCCTAGGAAAAAGGGAAACAAAACTATAAAGGCACGTGTGAATTGAAGCATAGCCAACTACTTGCAACAAAAAAGATTAACTGCGGATAGTACAATTGATATGCCATACTTTCTAAAAAGCTCCTCAAGAGCTATTTTAAGGGTAAAAAAAAGAGTCCTCTCTAAATTGAGAAGGACTCCTTCATATTTTGGGAGAATTTTCTACATTTTTGTGAATTCCCTAGATGCAGCATCTCCTCTTCCCGCACAATCATCCTCCACTCGCTCTAGTTTCATGGAAGCTCCGTCAACCTTAAAGGTGTAAATCCCTTTTTCGGTGCACATCATGGCACCTTCCTTATCTTGCATGGTCATTTTGTCTCCTTCTATTGTATACTCTCCTTTGATATCGATCACATCGTCCATGCCCAGATCAATCATGTAGGCTCCGTCTGCTGTGTAACTCACTTTTGTAGGAATTACTTCTCCATCAGGGGACTCAACATCAATTTTCCAATCCCCCACATGAGATTGCGCGAATAATAATCCGCCTGACAAGAGGCAAAAACAAAACAATACGCTTCTAATGAACTTCATGGTGATTAAATAATAGTGTGAATATTAGGTAATGGATATAGGTAAAAATGGGAAGATAAACTTACTTCCCTAAATTGTATCACATTTTGCTGAAATGCATAACTCCATCGGTATTGCCGCGACCTTCACACTCATCTTTTACGCGCTCAATCATCAAGGTTTCTCCCTCAACAATGGCTGAATAAATTCCTTTTGCTTCAGGAGGGCAGGCCTGAGGACCCTCTGTATCGTGGATAATCATTTCATTGCCATTTACTTCATATTTACCCTTAACTTCAATGATTCCATCCATTCCCATATCCACAGAATAGGTTCCATCTTCGGAAAGGGTGAATTTGACTTCTACAATGGTTCCATCCTGCATAGGAGCTTCCGTTTTCCAGTCGCCTACGACAGACTGAGCCATAGCAGCACTTGCAAAAAAACACAACGCAATAACAAATATGCTTCTTAATGAATTCATGGTAAATGTATTTGAAAGTTAGAAATAGTTGGGAAATCGGGGAAGGTGTGGTTCGTAATGGTTAGCTTGGCTACAAAGTACAAAGAATTAAACGAAGGGCAAGGATAAAAATTTTACATTTTTGGAAAAAGTATAACGCGAAGGGATTTGGAATTAGCGGGTATAAGGAACTGTGAGGGTTTCATTCAAAGGAGGATAGCCATATCGCTCTACATAAGTTAGGCCAGGAAGAAACTCATCTTCCGTTTCTTTAAGTTCTAAAGCTAACACTTGATCGAGCTGCTTTTGTAGGCCCTCTGCCTGGGGTTGATCTACCAAATTATGCTGTTGGTAAGGATCTAGCACATTATCGAATAGCAACCAAGGTCCCTGTAGATCCTTTGCATAGGTATAGCGCAAGGTCCTTATTCCGCGAAATTCCTTGCCCCCTCTATTAATGGCATTCCACTGCCCAAAGGGCTGTACACAGGAAAGAAGGGCAACTGTATCTTCCAAGATACGCTTTCCAAGTAAACGGGCAGAGTAATCTCTTCCTTCTACCCTTTCTGGAATGGGGATACCTGCTAGCCCGAGTAAGGTAGGCATAAGGTCTTCTGTTTGAATGAGATCCGTGTATTTACCAGAATGAATACCCGGCCCCTGAAAAAGCATAGGAACTCGAATGGATTCTTCATAGGGTTGTTGTTTTTTATAAAAGCCTTGACTGCCTAAGAGGTCTCCATGATCAGAGGTAAATAGAACGATCGTGTTTTTGTCTAGCCCTGTCTCGCGAAGGGTAGTAAGTATTGCCTCCACCCTATCATCAAGGGCTGTACAATGCGCATAATATCCCGCAAGGTCTTTTTTCACTTTCCCTGCAAGGGCTTCGGGTACATTTGGACGCAGCGCTATGTTGGCCGAATCATACAGATTGCGGTAGCTCTCTGGTGCAGTATGATAGGGCGCATGGGGGGTGCCCCAAGCTAACATGAGAAAAAAGGGGTTATCTCCTTTGCTCTGTTCATGGAGGAATGCTTCTGCATCACGCGCTTGATCAAAGCTATCGTATCCCTTCCAAAAGCGTTTCATCCGACTTGCTCCAAAGTAGTAAGCTGACTGGTTATAGTTGTGGGAACACTCAAGTGCCTTCCAATAGGAAAAGCCCTGTCTTCTCGGACCCGGAGGGGTGAACACACTTCTACCGCTACCGTCTAAATGCCATTTTCCAATATACCCGGTCTCATACCCTGCCGCCACCAGTACTTCTGCCATGGTCAAAGCATTTGTATCTAGTTGTACGTCATTCATAAACAGGCCATGTGTTAGAGGCCTTTGCCCCGTGAGCAAAGAAGCGCGATGGGGCGTGCAGACTGGCATTCCCGACACAGCATGGGTAAAGTTGGCGCAGGTTTTCGCCCAAGCGTCAAGGTTAGGCGTCATTACATTGGGATCTCCTGCGTATCCGAAGGCTTGAGCACGCCATTGATCGGTATGGAGGATAAGGATATTGAGAGGGCTGGAATCTTGAGGCGTTTTACAGGCGAAGAATCCCAGTAGGATGGAAATAAGTGCAAGAGGTCTATTCATGTTTGGAGGAATTGGGAAGATATAAGATAAGGAAAAAATAAATTCCCCCGTTCCACAGTTTAACGAATACTAATCCCTCATTCCCCATACACCCACCCATCTTTTTTTAAGGGGACTATGCTTCCCCCTTACCACTGCGTCCTGTAAAAGACGTGTAGAAGATCTGCATGTACAAAGTCTCTTACGTAAACCATATTTAATTTCTCCATCACGCGCCTAGAAGCTTGATTGTTGGGTAAGGTGTAAGAAATGATTTTCGATAATTGTAACGCGTCTCTGCCTAATTCAAGAGCTGTTCTTGAAGCTTCTGTTATGAACCCTTTTCCCCAGTAGTGACTATGCAGACCATATAGCAACTCCGTTTCCTTCAGAGCAGTTGTATAGCGCAAGCCACAATAGCCGATGAGTAAACCCGTTTTTTTATCCCAGGCAGCCCAAGGCCCATAGCCATCTTCTTCCCAATAGGTAAGAAATCTGTCTAGTAAATCTTTGGTTTCCCGTAGCAAAAATCCCTGAGGTTTTCCCAACCATATCCCTACAGTTGGTTCGGCCAGAATTTGGTGCAAGGGCGCCAAATCTAACTTTTGGGGCTCCCTCAATACCAGACGCTCTGTTTCAACTTCTTTTTGAAGCATGTTTGGAAAATATTATGACAGAAAATTACGTTTTTTGTGTCAAAATTTCCTAACCTGCTTAAAATTTTATTCTACCTCAAACAAAATTTGCTTGTAAATGGGCTGTCCAGCTTTTGAGATTCCCTCAATCGTGAGAAAGAATTCCCCTCTTAAATCCCCTGTGTAGAATTGCACCTCCGCTTTCCCATTCTTATCGGTTCGTATTACTGGATGCCAAAACAAGGTGCTTCGTAAGTCTGGAATATTCTGCTGTGCACTTTCTTGCTTATATTGAGGAGAGTAGAAAATCCGCGGAACAGAAAAGCCTTGCAATTCTGGCCGAATTACCCCTTTGGCATTTTCGTCAGGAACCTCTTTCCCACCTTCTCCCCGCTTTGTATACACTGCTATTACGCCACCTCCCCCTTGTCCACCAAAAATCGCTGCATTTGGCCCCCTCAAAACATCAATCTGGTCTACATCCATCATAGGAATGGCATCGATCATACTTACATCTGTAGGCATTCCATCTAGTAGGAATAAAGGTTGCCTGCGAGAGCCTCGGATAGAAACCCTTGGCCCTAGCCCGCTTTGAAAAACGGAAACCCCAGGAACCCTTCCTTGCAGGGCTTGAGAAACGGTAAGATTGGGAGGTAGCTGATCCCCTTCTAAGGTAAAATCTGCATATCGATATAAGCTATTCCGCCTATCCTCCTTTTCATCCCTAGATGCTTCTTTTGCCACAATTTGTACCGTTTCTAGGTCATACTGGGCAATTCCATCTAAGGTCTTCCGCTGAGAAATACGTCGTTTACTACTTTCAATATACATTTCCTTATCCTCCAAGAAAGTATCTTCAGATAAGAGGTCAGGAAGATTCCAGTAAGGAGAAACTTGCCACACGGGTATTTCTTCTAGCTCAAATGTTACTTCCCTTTTCTTATTTTTCTGGGTACGGGCTTGTAAAAAGACTTGGGTCGTATCCAAGAAAATCATGTCGGGAAAGAGAAAACTGCCTTCTCCATTGGCATCTGTAAGAAACGTGTTGAGTATATTATCTACCACCAAGGTCATCTTGGCATTGGGAATAGGCGCTCCAGACTCGTCAAAAACCTTCCCTCCAACGGATAAGCCTTTTTCTGGAGCAAATAATAAGTTTCTAGGGTTGGACTCAAGTACTTCTTCCCATTCAAATCCACGCCAGCCATGGGTACGCATGACCAAATCTAATCCCGCCAGATCAGGACCTGACTCTGTAAAGTAAGCGGGCGCCTGCTCAACCAAGCCCCTGAGGTCATCAGAAAGCCAAAAATGACTTACGAGAGTGGAGCCATCAGGCTGGTTCTCCCATATACCATCTGAATGAACGACAGCCATAGAAAGCGGTGCTTCAACGGGCTTACCTTTGTTATCTGCAAGGGTGATATCAACAGAAATCCCTTCCCTGGGGTAGTACGGCTGTTCAGGCATGTTTATAAATAGGCGCAAGGCCTCATCCTTGTAGTTAAATGCCAATCGTTCAGCTAGTGGCATCCCTTGAGAATTGAACAAGGTAAACTGAATAACCCCGGAAGGTACATCTTCTCTCGCAATGGTCAACTCGCGTTTATCTTGTCCGAAGGTGCCTTCTGCCTCGAAGACCACCTTTTCCCTGACACGTCCGACAAGAAGATAGTTTTCCCCGGAAAATTGGGATGAGGCTTCAAGCGAAAGACTCAGTACACGATCTTCGGCCGTGATATGCAGGGAAGTTCCCTGTACTTTTACAGGGGGCAATTCATAGGTATACGTTTGACCTGCATATGACACTTCTGCCCAGTAAGCATTCCCTTCCTGGGGTAGAAGTTCTACAACACCCATTCCCAGAGAATTGGATTGAAACTGGGCGACAAGCTCATTCTTATCATTTTTTATGTCCCCAGAAATTTCAATCCCTAGGCCATCAGATCCTAAGGCTTTGTAAGCCATTTGGTGAGGTATACCTGCCACCCAGTTCCCTCCTTCAGGGAGGAATTGTACATCGGGCTTTGGAGATTCCACGGGTAAATTAAGAGGAGCGTCTGGATCCAGAATGAGAAAGGACTTCTGAAACTGTGCCTCAAAATTCTGCATCCAATGGGTATAGGCACGAATTCGCCAACGACCAGGTTCTATTCCTGAGGGAAGCTCTACATCCCCTACAGCCTCACCTGAAAATACATACAGGATTTGGTGGGAGAGGATTTCGTCATCTGTATCAATTACATCAACATATAGTACATTGCTAAGGGAGGAAGGCACCAGTTCAAACCCTTCTACCACATAAGCCTTCATCCACACAGTTTCTCCAGGCAGGTAATAGCTCTTATCCAACTGCACATAAACTTTTTCTTGTGGATAAGCCTGAGAAAAAATATCACTTTTCTTCCGGAGCGCCTCTGTAGTCAACGATACTTGAGCCCTCAGCCCAGAGGTGGCGAGTAAAATGGCAAGGAGGATGTATTTCATATATAGATACAAGTTGGGTTCGCGTTTTTCTAGAAAGGGAAAACCTACCCTTTTTGTACCTATACGATAATTTGGAAGGAGAGATACTGGAAGTTAGAAGGGAAAGAAGAGACCGCTCTGCTATCAGGAATTAGAGAGGGGGTATGTCTCCTCCTTATACCCCATTTCCTCTCACCGCTCATTTCTCACCGCTCGCTGCTGGATTCTCCCTCATGGCCTCACCAATACCCGTTGCCCATATAGTTGGATGCCTTCAGGGTCGGTCACACGGATCCAGTAAGTGCCTCCTGTAAGGGCTTGTAAAGGAAATTCCAGTCGGTTGTTGCCTATGTTCAAATTGTAGCGTTTTGAATCTATCTTTTGCCCGAGAAGATTGTATAGCGACACAGTCCATGTGGACCTGCGTGTGCTACTATAAGAAATCGTAATTTGCTCCGCTGCGGGATTGGGATAGAGAATGACATTACCCATAAGTAACTCTGAACTAACAGGAGTAGGTAATTCTGTATCCGAAAGGTTAAATTTCACCTCTGTAAGTCCTGCACAATTAGCATCTCCCCAATTACTCAAGGCGCTGAGTAAAACGTACCTAGCACGACTCCCTTGAAAGTCAGGTCCTGTAAATCCTTCATAGCCCAATTCTCCGGTTCCTTGCTCAAATTCAAACGCTCCTAACGTAAACCAAGCTAGGCTATCTTCGGAAAATTCAACCCGAACTTGGCGAAATCCCTTGGCCAATTCCCCTTCTTTATTCACATTCCAAACGTGTGTTTCTGCTAAGGGATATACTTGTCCAAAGTCAAACAAAATCCAATGGGTGAGGTCATCTGTATTTCCAGGTCCTGGCTGTCGTTCACAGGAATACCATGCTTGGTCCCACACTGTTTTTTCATTGCATTGCGAAAAGGATTTACCGCCGATCAATAGGAGAAAGATAAAAATGGAAATATGTCTATTCATGTTATTTTTTTGTTAGTGAACTGCAAGCAATTGTTTTGCGTAGTAGGGTTGGGGCATGCCTTGACCCTACTCACCCATAAATCCAATAGGATTTTCATTGCCTGAGGTACTATAAAAATTTCCAAGATTGGGAAAGATCACTCCCAAATCCGACCTAGGGACATCAAACCATAGGGACAATTCCGCAAAGTATTCATCGCAAGAGGTAGTAGGAACTAGTATACCTCCTCCCAAATCCAATTCACTGTTCAGGGCGAGATCGGGATAGGTACCGTATACTTTTCCTCCTTGAACAGCACCGCCTTGAACGATACAGTTTCCTCCCCATGCGTGATCGGTACCATTGCCATTTGAGGTAAGGGTTCGGGCAAAGTCAGAAATGGTAAAGGTTGTGACACATTCTTCAACTCCTAGCTCTCCTAGAGCTGCCTGAAATTCAGATAAGCCCTTACTCAGTATCCCTAGCATTTCTGCCTGATTGTTGAGTAGCTCGTCGTGGTGGTCCCACCCTCCAAACGTGAGAAAGAACGTTTGTCTCCTCATTCCCAACGCTTGTCTCGCTCCAATTACGCGGGCAATCATCTGAAACTGCTCTGAGACTTCAGTAGCGGAGAAGATGGTATTGAGAGTAACTGATCGAACCGCTCCACTGAACAACTCGTGGTTGGTCTGACCGCGGTTAATGACTTCTGCATAGGTTTGTTTGAATACATCCTGGTATTGCTGCTCTAACAAACTTTTAACGGCACTCTGCTGCAAGGCAAAGAAAGGATCTTCTTCTTCAAAGCCCGTAATTCCAATACTTCCTCCTCCATAGGGAAGAATGGAATAGGCTACTGACTGGTCTCCCACTTGAAAGGCATTATTTCCTGCTAGGGAGATGTTCATGGATAATTCCTTATTGCTGTTGAGTTCTTGCATGATATCTGCAATACGACCTCCCCAACCCGATGCAGATCGGGATTGAGGAATAGAAGTCTGCCAGTGTTGAGCCTGATCTGAATGGGAGAGAAGGCCTAAGGGCAACTGGACGGACTGGTTGAATACTTGCTCGCGGGTAACGGGCTGAACCAAAGTCCCTACATTGGCTACGAAGGCTGCCTTACCAGCATGATACAATCCCTGTAACTCTGGCATAGCTGGGTGTAAGGCAAAGTTACGTCCCAAATCATCCAGTCCATTTAAGGGTAACACGCTCGCTCTGGGTAAGGTCAACTCAGAACGTGTGGCCTGGTAATCCCTAAAGGGGTCCTCATCGTATGGGATGAGCATGTTATAGGAGTCATTTCCACCCGCTAGTAAAATACAAACCAGCGCTTTATAATCTTCTCCTATTGCATTTCCGAAGCTTTTGGATCGAGTTCCAGCCATCACATTGGCCATCCCTAAATTGAACAAGCTGGAAAATACGGTTGCAGTACCCACAGCTCCGCAACTTGCTGTTCCCAGGAATTTTCTTCTATCGTATCGTTTCATTATTTCTTATTAATCGGTTGTTGATAAGTAATAGGTAGAAAGTGGTAGGCCATAAGTAGGAAATGATAGGTGCTGCTACTTCAAAATTGTGTAGTCAGGGGAAATCATGATGAGGTAAATGGCCAAGCGAACCCGAATTTCGAGTGCTTCTTGTGGAATGACCTCGATCGAGTTTTGGATAATAGTGCGAGAAGCTTCCGACAATTGGCCATGTGTTAACACAATATCTAGGTAGTCCATGAGTGCTCCTGGATCTTCCGAAAGCTGAGTTTCCTCCCTCAAGTTTAGAAAACCGAGGCTAAAGCCCAGATCTTCTGGATCTATGGTCGTCGAAAAGTAAAAAGGTAGAATATTCCCCCCTCCCTCTGCTAACATCCAGTTGAAGGCCTCATTTACATACCCAATTCCCGAGGAGTTACTATGAATCTGAAATTCAGGAGCTACGAGGCTTTGGTCCTTGATAGGTCCATTGGGCTGATAGTCTGGAAGGAAAAAGTTGAAGACGGTTGGAGAGCTTAGGGGGAATTGCCCTGTTGCCAATTGGAACCGTACACCTGTACTAATCACAGCACCTGCCAAGGGCTGAGCCTTAAAAGCTCGGAGCAAATGGGTATAGCGCAATATGGGTTCTCTCAATTTGCCCCCTGTTGGGTTGAAAAGTGCTTGGCAATTTCTGGCTTCTTCATCCAGTAAAATCGCCCTCACCACTGCCCCTAAGTCTCCTCTAACACCCGATCCATCGTTATGAAAGACCGATGCAACACGGCCCACATACCCAGGACTTGGATTAGACATGACCAATCGCTGAATCAGCAATCTACTAATGAAGGGACCTACATTGGGATGATAGAATAAGTTATCAATTGCTGCTTCAACGTCCTCCATTCCTGGACGATTAGCCGGCAGGACAGTATTTTGTAACAGAAATTTCTCAGAGGTCTCGTGTTGATTTTGAACCATGACCATAGGTTCAGTTGGACTGATAAGCCCAAAATAGGTGCCGAAATTCACTTGGTCGGGTAAGGTCTCTCCTTGGGCCTCCGCCTCGGCAATAAAGTAGTCATTCCACGCACCTCCCCCTAGTCCAGTGAATACTTTGGCAAACTCGCGGATATCATCGTTGTCATAGGTTGGAATGTACTGCCCTCCGTCATCGACTTTTCTACTTCCATCAGGGTTCAATTCATAGAGGCCAATGGAGAAAAGTTGCTGAATTTCTCGTGCATAATTTTCATCAGGACGTCGATTGACTTCCGGATTTCCTTTGGGATTATTGAGGTGGCTGAGGTAAAATCCCATACAGGGGTGAAGACTCACATCCAGCAGTAGATCTCGATAGTTCCCGAATGCATTTGCCAGCAACATATCGTAGTAATCTGCCAATCCATTGGCAGCAGTGAAGAGTTCGTCTGATTGGTCGGAAATGACAAATATTTCACTTAGGGCAAAAGCTACGCGCTGTCTCAGTTGATCATCCGCATTGAGGATCGTTTCCCACCAGGCAGAGCGGAAAATGAAGCTCAGTCTTTTCTCCTCCTCTTCCAAGGTTTCCCCATCATTTAATAACGCTATTGCATCGATTACCCGAGGAATATTGGGAGTTACATAGGTGATGGGTAAACTTTGCTGTTCATCTATCCAAGCATCAAAACCCATAGAAGCCGTTTCCTCCACCAGTTCATAGTCTGCTCCAAATGTAGCGTGTGCCAGAAACCGAGCGGCATCAGATAGACTAAGCGCTCCTGCTGTTTGAAAGCCGTCTACCGTTATGGACCCTAAGAGCTCTTCTTCCTGCGCATGGCTGGTATATACCACCAATCCCTGGTCATGTCCGGCACCCAAATAGTCCGCATGCGGTTGAGCAAATAGAGAAGGAAGATACGATAAGAACATTCCCAATAGGTAAATGTGTTTATTCATTGGTTGATAGATTATGATTCATTCGTCAATCGCAGGTATAACAAGATGTTTCCAAAGTTCCCTACCCCCTTGGCAAGATTTTTTTTTATTTTGTTCGAGAGGGTTTATTTTCGATACGCTTTGATTCTGAACGGAAAATCCAGAACCCATCATTTACACCCAAACTACTACCCAGATGCAAATCCGAATTCTTTCCCTGCTATTCTGCTTGGGAGCCTCTCTTTCCTTCGCCCAATCACCTACCATTAATCCTGACAACATTACCATCGTTCGTGACAAGTGGGGCATCCCTCACATTTTTGCAAAAACGGACCCAGAAGTAGCCTATGGACTTGCCTGGGCTCAAGCAGAAGACAATTTTGAAGTGATTCAGCAGACTTTCCTGTTTGCAAAGTCTCTGTTAGGCCGCGAATACGGCAAAGCAGGAGCAGCAGGTGACTTTTTCTCCCATCTCGCACGTACGGATGAGTTGGTTGAGGAGAAAATGGAAACAGATATTTCACCTGAATTCAAGTCCTATTTAGAGGGATTTTGTGAAGGGATGAATGCCTATGCAGCAGCACATCCCAAAGAGGTAATCAACAAGCTAGCTTTCCCAGTTACTCCTCAGGAAGTATTGATGAGTTACCCCTTGAAAATTGCTGAATTCACAGGAATGGGGAGGACAGTAAGTGGGATTCTGGGAGGAAATTATTACGATAAACTGGCAGACAGTGTAAATTGGGAAGGTAAAGGATCAAACTCCTTTGCCGTGAGCAAAAGATTGAGCAAAGATGGGAAAACCTACCTCATCTGTAATCCTCATGTAGCCATATCTGGAGCCGAAGCTTTTTATGAAGCTCACCTCATAAGTGAAGAAGGAATGAATTTCCATGGGGCTATGTTTCCCGGATCTGTTTCGCCACAAATCGGCACCAACCCCAACTTAGGCTGGACGCATACCAACAATTATTATGATCATACCGATGTTTTCCTCTTGAAAATGCACCCCACAGAGGAGTTGAAATATGAGTTCGATGGAAAATGGGAGACCTTAGAAAAAGAAGACACCAAACTCACAGTTAAACTCAAGGGGATTCCTTTTCCCTTGAAGGTAAAGCGAGCTACCTATTGGAGCAAATACGGACCTGTGGTGGAAAGTCAAGGAGGCAAATTCTTCGCTGTTCGAATTCCACAAATTTTTGCCATCAAAGCACCCGAACAATGGTATAGAATGAACAAGGCGAGCAACTTCCAAGAGTTTCAGGAAGCCCTAAAATGGGATGGACTTCCCTACTTCAACATTACCTATGCAGATAAGGACGATAACATCATGTACCTGTTCAATGGGCACTTTCCCAAAAGAAATCCGGGCTATGACTGGGGCAACGTGATTCCGGGGAATACTTCTAAGACTTTGTGGACCTCCTATATTCCCCTAGATGAGCGACCCAAAATTCTCAACCCAGACTGTGGCTATGTGTACAATGCCAACCATAACCCCTTCAAATGCACTTGTGAGGAAAGCTGGTTGGATGCGGAAGACTACGATCCCTTAGTAGGCTATAATACTGTTATTGATGACCTACCCAGAAGCCGGCGCTGGCGGGAAGCATATACGGATGGGACCCAACTTTCCATGGAAGAATTGAAAAAGCTCAAATACGACGTTACCCTACCCGTAGAAGATCCCTACACCAAAACCTTCCGACAAGCGGGAAACCTAGACGAAAGCAAGTACCCCGATCTGGCATACTTGATCAAAGAACTACGCGAATGGGACTTGGAAGCCTCCCCTGAACAAATAGGACCAACCATCGCCTACTTATTCTATGTTGGCATCAACAAAAAGCGGTTCAACTGGGAAAAAGAAGGAGGAAAAGCGTCTGAAGAGCGTCTGGTAGAAGCACTGAATTTTGCCAAAAATCACCTTATAGAGCACTTTGGTTTTACCAATGTAAAAATGGAGGACTTCTTCCGCTTCAGGAGAGGAGGAAAAGAGCTACCTATATATGGATATCAGGGAACCCTTGCGGCTAGGTGGGGAGGATTGAGTAATAGCAACGGTAAATTCTATGCAAGAGGGGGAGATAACTTCATGATGTTCATTCAATACGATGAGAATGGCGTAAATACGTTGGAGTCTATCGTTCCGTTTGGGAGTTCTAATAACCCAGAAAGTCCTCATTACGATGACCAAATGGAACTTTACGCGCAAAAAGGGATGAAAAAATTGACCTTTGATCGAGATGAGATCTTTGCGAACGCAGAGCGAAAGTATTCTCCAAAGTAAAAGCATACTTTAGCATTACTTCATTATATTGGAAGAAATCTACTCTCAATGAAAAACCTAATCCCTGTGCTCCTAATCCTGGTTGCTGCATGCACCAGTTACAAAATTCAGGATATTCCTTCTGTTCAACGTGCTGAATCCGTTGAGGGGATAGTGAGTGCAGCACATCCTTTGGCTACAGAAGCAGGGAGTCGTATGCTAGAATTGGGGGGAAATGCGGTGGACGCAGCGGTAGCAAGTGCCTTTACCCTTGCGGTGGTGGAACCCAGCATGAGTGGATTAGGGGGTAGGCTACAGGCCATTGTGCATTTACCCAATGGAGAGATTGTCGGAGTAGACGCTACGACCCAGATTCCCGATACTTACGATTATGAGACCGCACCTAAAGCAAGTTATGGCTATCCCGTTATCGGAATCCCTGGGGTAGTTGCTGGCTTATGTAAGTTATGGGAGGAACATGGTAGCTTACCGCTAGAGACCCTCATACAACCCGCCATTCATCACGCTTCTAAAGGGTTTGCGCTTCTTCCGGGTGAAGCCTTTCGCCATGGGTTAGCTGCAAAGGAAATTGGAGAGTTTGAGGGGACAAAAAAATACTTCCAAAGCTCTGATGGCGATCCATTCAAAGCAGGAGAAATACTTGTCCAAAAGGATTTAGCTAAGACCCTGAAGCAGATCGCAAAAGGAGGTGCAAAAGCCTTCTATGAAGGGGCTATTGCAGAGAAAATCGTTGCGGATCATCAAGCGAAAGGCGGATTCCTTACCTTTGAAGCATTGGCAAACTATGAGGCTAAGTCCTCAAAAATTGTGGACGGTTCCTACAGAGGATATGAATTACACGGCCTATGGATGCCTTCTTTTGGAGCGATTACCATCCAGATTTTACAAATCCTAGAGTCCCTGCCTATGGACCAATATCAAGGTGCCGATTGGGCAAGTGCTATGGCACAGGCGATTTCCCTTGCCTATGCAAATCGAGAAGCCCAAAGAACTTCCGATTCGATGGCAACGGTTTTGACAGACTCCAAGTATGCACAGGAGTTATCCAAGCAAATAGTTGTCAAGGGAAAACCCATAGAAGTAGGGAAGAACCTAGCCCTTCCAGAGTCTTGGAAGGCAGAAATGGGGCATACCACCCACCTTTCTACAGCTGACAATAAGGGTATGATGGTTGCACTTACTCAATCTCTGGGTCCCAATATGGGATCAAAGGTAGCTGCACCCGGCCTAGGATTTCTCTATGCTACCACGATCGGCAAGTACCTACGCATGACCGAACCCGGCCAACGAGCAAGTTCTCACATTTCTCCATTCTTGATCACGAAGGAAGGAAAGCCTTTTATGGCACTAGGCGCTGCGGGAGGAAGTCGGATTGTTACCGCAATTACGGCGGTCACAAGTAGGGTACTCGACCACAAGCTGCCCTTGGACCAAGCCTTAGCAGCCCCACGCGTATATCCAGACAAGGATACGCTCTTAATGGAGGTTCATCCTGGACCTACCTGGAAAGAAGAAGAGTTAGAACAATTGGAAGGGTATGGCTTCCCAATTAAGCAGATGAAGCTTCCCGGACGCTTTGGCCGAGTGCATGCTGTGCAGTTTGATCCGGTGAAAGGAGTTTGGATCGGAGCTGCTGATCCAGATTGGGAGGGGGCAGTAGATGGCCCTGAGGGGAATTGAGATAAGATTAAGGGGGGATTTACAGGATAATCTTTCTCTGTAAATATTTGTAGCAAAAATTTTACGCCCTCTTTCTTCTCAATCGCCTATGCCTGGGACTCTTCGGTAGACCCCTTCCATTTGAATAGCGCACTCCAAGGATTTGAGATGGATGCTTTCGCTAAGTTCCATGTAGGTATTAATATCCCATGTCCCGTTTTCCGTTCGATAGTACACGTCTACTAAGGGCTCGCTTTGGCTAATGAGTACATATTCTTTTAGGGTTTGAATCTGCCTATAGTGGGAAAATTTAGCCCCACGATCAAAGGCAACTGTACTTTCGGATAGGACTTCTACAATGAGTAGGGGATTTATCAGGGCATTGGGATCTTTCTCAGAAGTCTGCGGTTCCCCACATACAACAGAAAAATCTGGATAAAAGGTTCTGTCAGCAGATTCGATTCGGACTTTTACATCACTACTATAGGTATTACAGGATT
>JBCCTX010000160.1:0-17536 GCA_039197765.1 Bacteroidota bacterium | reverse complement strand
CTGAACTCCAGTCCTCTATTTTCAACTTCTCCAATATTTTCTGTAACAACTGTAAATCCAGAGGTAGTAGGTAGAGGCCTATCCAGCAAAAGATCCTCCGTATTTTTGATAAAATAGTCTATAGAACCTGAAATACGAGAATTTACAAGGGTATAGTCCAGTCCTATATTTAACTGGGTAGTGGTTTCCCACTGTAGTTCTGGGTTTCCTAATTGGGAAGGAGTAGTACCAGGTAAGTCGAGGTAATTACTTCCTGCTTCTGAAAGTGCCAAAGCATCAAAGTCTCCAATGTTGTTGTTTCCGGTAATTCCCCAGCCTACGCGAACTTTCAGATCGTTTACAAAGTTCACACTTTGCATAAAGGATTCACTGGAAAGTCTCCAAGCACCAGAAACACCCGGGAAGTAACCAAATTGGTTATTTTCTGCAAATGCAGAGTATCCATCTGCCCGGAAGGTACCCGTCAGGATGTAACGATCGTCAAAGGAATAGTTTACATTGGCAAAGTAGGAATTAAGAGAATTACGGGTAAAATCTGCACTCGCCCCAGTAGTCTCAGAAGCAGCATCCAGCGTGGTGAAATCAGGAGAAGGGAATCCTACCCGTGTAATATCTGATCGCTCCCTGGTATCCTGCTGGAACCCTACTCCAGCTACCACTGCAATATTACTTTTGCCGAATGCCTTCAAATAGTTAAGGGTATAGTCAGTTAGCCAGCGCATGGAGGTTACCTGACCGACAAAACCTGAACCATTGGAACCCGCACCAGATTGTAGGGTCACAGGCTCATAAACTTCCTCTCTAAAAGAGACGAGATCAACCCCTGCATTAACTCTCAGCGAAAGTCCATCCAAAAATTCATATTCCCCAAAAATATTGGAGATAATCCTATTGGTGATGGCGTTGTTTTGGTAGTCTGAAACAGCAGCTACAGGGTTTTCCAGTCCGAATTTGGTATCAAATGAACCATCCTCGCGCTTTATTCGAACATCAGGAGGCAGGAGAATCGCTGCAGAAACTGCTCCAAAGATATTGTTGTCATTTTGAACCCGTTGAGCATTTGAATGGACAAAGTTCATGTTCATTCCCATCTTAAACTTATCGTTCGCTCGGTGCTCTACGTTCAACCTACCACTGTATCTATCAAATTCTGAGCTTCTAACAATCCCTTCATTCTGATAATAGGAAATAGAGGAGAAAAACTGTGTTTTCTCGCTTCCGCCTGAAATGGACAGCGTATTGTCGGTTACAGAACCTGTACGGAATATTTCATCCTGCCAGAAATTGTCTCCACCATTAGAAGAAACACGCCCCAGCCCCAAAGCAGATGCAGGAACCCCAAAGGCTGCAGTGGTTTGCTCATCGAGGATTGCAAAATATCCTGCAGTATCCAAAACAGGAACGGTATTCCATGCTTCCTGAATACCGTAGGTAGCATCAAAGGTAACTTTTGTCCTTCCAGACTTTCCTCGTTTGGTGGTAATCAATACAACCCCATTTGCCCCTCGAGACCCATAAATAGCTGCAGTAGATGCATCCTTCAATACTTCAATCGACTCAATATCATTAGGATTGATATCAGCCAGCGCGTTTGTACCCGCATTTCCTACTCCATTTTGGGAAAAATCACCTGCAATTACAGGTACACCATCCACTACATACAAAGGTTGATTGTCAGCAGTTATGGAAGTACTTCCTCGAACTCGAACGTCAATTCCTCCACCAGGCGTACCGGAGTTATTGGTTACCTGAACCCCAGCAGCCCTACCTTGTAAGGCATTTTGCATGGTTATGACAGGTTGGCTTTCGATGGCATCCGCACCTATAGAGGAAATGGAGCCCGTAACATCCTTTTTTCGCACCGTACTAAAGCCGGTAACAACGACTGCATCTAGTTCGAGGATGTCTTCTGCTAACTCTACATCGATAGTAGTTTGCTCGCCGATCAGCATTTCTACCGTCTGGAATCCGACAAAACTGAATTGAAGGGTGGTAGCACCATCAATAAGGTCCATCTGATACTTTCCTTCAGCATCCGTGTAGGAACCAGAGGTAGTGCCCTTGATAAGGACAGCAACGCCCGCAAGCGGATCACCGGTGGCTGCATCTAATACAGTTCCGGAAATAGACTGTGCCCATAGAGAATAGGACATTCCCCATAGAAGAGCACAACACAGGAGTGTTCGCTTCATAGTTTAGCTTTTGGTTGGTAATGTTAAGGTAAAAAAATGGTTTAGCTTTACCAGTAATCTCAGCAACGAAACATTTGTTTAAACTGTTGCCTCGAAATTTTAACAAGACTAATTTTTACCTAGGTCTGAACTAACGAAAAGCCTAAACTGTTCAAGAAATTAAAATAAAATGTATTCAATTCCCTACAGAAATCGCTACCGGGCGGGATTCTTTATCTTCTAGTGGGGCAAATAATTTGTGCTGGTGAATGAACCACAATACATTCCCAATTCCCAAGGCATGGTTTATACAGCCTTTGCCCAAATCAGGGTTCTTTCCATCGAAGATTTCCGATATGCCCCCAATGCAGTTTTGCTGGTAAAAATGCTTTCTTAGGGGCATAAGAGCAGATTCAGCCCACCTTTTTGTATCGGGGGTATTCCCTACGACCCACAAATAGGCTTCAAGGTATTCGGTGAGTAAAAACGACCATACCGTTCCTTGATGATAAGCCGTATCGCGGTCCCACAAGTTTCCTTCGTAAACAGGCTTAAACTCCGAATCGAAAGGAGATAAGGTTCTAAGCCCTTTCTGGGTGTACAGATGATTCTTAACGACCTGGAGGATTTTTGAACCATCTTTCTTGGACAAAACCTTGAACGGTAAACTGAGTGCAAAAAGCTGGTTGGGACGGATTCGTTCCTCCCTTTGCTCCCCAGGAATAACAACATCATACAGGTATCCCATGGGGTGCCAGAAATACCTACGGAAATTTTCTTCCTGAAGGGAAATAAAGGGAAGATATGCCGAAGCATTCCTTTCCAGGTGGTCAGAGAAATATTGGAAAATTCTTAGGGCATTGTACCACAAGGCATTAATCTCCACAGCACAACCCCACCTTGGGGTCACTGAGTATCCCCAAATAAAGGAATCCATCCAGGTCAACTGGGAATTTGGAGTACCAGCAAAAACCAGCCCCTCTTTATTAATGTGGATGTTGTGATAAGTACCCTGTATATACGAATCTAAAATTTCTTGCAATTGAGGTAGTACCTCTTCTACAAACTCCCAACTCCCACCATTCTGGATATATTCATACATGGCTATAAACAACCATAAGCTCGCATCTACTGATTGATAAATAGGAGAAGTACCTTGGTCAGGAAAGCGGCTGGGAATAAGCCCTTTGTTCAGGTTTTGCAAAAAGGTACGCAAAATGGATTGGGCTGCTTCCAGTTTTCCAGTAGCTAGCGTCAGTCCCCGTAGCGCCATCATTGTGTCTCGCCCCCAATCCCCAAACCAATGGTAACCCGCCAGGAGGGAAAACCCTTGCGTAGATGCCCGCTTAACCAGGAATTGAGAAGCTACTTGCTCCAGGTCCCGTCGCCAGGATTCCTGGTGCGTATCTCCTTTTGAATCTACGCGTTTGATTTCCGCTTGGAAAAGGTCTGAAGCTCCTCTTAGCATCATGGCCTCATCTAGTGAAAAAACAAGGTAACGGATTTCGCCAGGAGCCAATTTAAAGCTAATCCATCCGGGAGAAAAAGTATCCTCCTGGAAATCTAAGCCTCTGCTTTGTTCTTTTAAGTATTCTACATTTTTAAACCATGCCCGGTCTTCTTGGTAAGTTCCTCCTTCAAAGCCCATGCAAATCCCCTCACTCCCATAGCGGGGATAGACCTTCATGTAGTAAGGAAAATTCTCTGTATGAAAATTGAATTCTCCAGATTCGTAAAATAGGTCATGAAAGTTTCGATCCGTTAAGTGTGGCCTTATCTTAAGGGTGAAAGGCCTTTGAGAAGTATTTTGATAAGCAATACAAGTTGTTGAAGACCCCTGAACCATCGTAAGGGTTTTCTTTAAGGAATAGGGACCTACTTCAAATTGGGTAGTAGGTAGTGGGAATCGACTTACAGATTGTATATAAGCATATCCCTCTGGATAAACCGTCCCTGGATATTGATTAGTACTGATAGCAATAGGATCTCCTTCTCCAACGATTTCTTCTTCTACTTTAGCAACAAACACCTTTCGCTCAACAGGAGGATTCATCGAAGCCACCAAAATCCCATGATACCTTCGTGTATTCATTCCACAAAATGTACTAGATGCATATCCACCCAGCCCATTACTTACAATCCATTCCAAATTGGAATGATCCTCAACCTGCGAGTTTGCAAAGGAAATTGTTTGATTGTTTTTCTTCATCCTAATTGGTCAGAATATAGAGTTGTTTTTGTAAAGCGAAATCGATGCACAAGTTTCTGAAAATGATATTATTTGATAATAACGAATTTATTAAATGATTGAATTATCAAGCTTTATGGATACATATTTGCCTGCTAAATCTATTTTTGATTTGATATATAAAAAATCATTTAATTTTCATTAATTACATATTATCAATATTAAACAAATAATATCGCCTAGGTACTAAGGAAATGCTCCAATTGTAATTTTTCTCGTTTCTCTGGTTGCAAGACAGAACTCGCAGGATTTTACCAAAATTCTAAAACGGAATTATACTATTATTGTTCCGGAGCAATAGGTACTCCGATACTGGTTTATCGGGGAAAGGCGCCTTGCCTTACCAAAAGGAATTAGCCCCATTTTCACAAAAAATTCTTATATATCCAACGTTAAACAAAAGAAAAAAGGTGTGGAAAGTTTTCCACACCCTATTAACCCAAAACAAACGCTAATTTTTAAAATCTCAGCTGCTCTTTTTTTATCCGATCCTCTTTTATTTGTCTACTCTACCATCAATCTTCTTGGGAAACCCAGGTATGAGTTACTAGATCTTCATCTAGCATCAAATCCACTTTTCCCGGAAATCTAGGATCAAAGCTTTTTAGCGTTAAAGACTTCCAACCCTCTTCCATGTTAAAATAAGTAGAGAATAAGCCCTCAGCATTAGGCCTACCTTCTATGGTTAAATTCAAACCCTTTTCTCTATGAACTTCAATGAAGAAAGTAACATCAGTTACAGGACTTCCACTCATTGTCTTTGCATACAAGTTCAGCGTACTTACAACAGCAGCAGTAGCCTCACTAGATTCAGGCTGAATAAATTCTGACTCAGGATTACAGGCGACAAAGCTTAGAGAAACAAGGATAAGTTTAAGAAGTGTAGAAAGAGATTTCATTTTTAATATTTTTGTTCTGTTAATTTCGATTTCTATATTATCAACAATACAAAAATACGGATTTGAGCCTCCTTCATAGGAAGGGATCGATTAGTGGAAGAGATTTATCGATAAGTGAACGATTCCTTCTTTAAGTGTCCAAAAGCTAAAAAGCCATTCCATAAAAATGGAATGACTTATCACAAAATGAAAACGGGTATATACTGAATAGGTACTAACTAGTTGCGATAGATATGCTCTGCCTGTCCATTTTGTAAGCTATACCAATTAAGAATACTTGTCCCAGAACTTTCTACCCACTCCTGGAACATAGGATAGCTCTTTAGCAAATCCACTCCTTCTTTGGGATATGCGAAGGATCCAGGAATATCAAAGCCCCAGGGTAATCCTTCCTTGGTTTGGTACATAAGAGAATCAGAACTTGCATCATCCATAGAGTTGAACAGGAGTGGATCAGCAAGTTCTGTTGGTGGAAACCCTTTAAAGTGGATCTCTCTCCCTCTTTCTCCACTTGTAAATAAGAAAGGATTAATTAGACCAAGATCTTTTTTGGGCTCCTTCAGATAAATTTCAATCTCAAAAGGATAAGGGGCCCGGAAATTACTATCCGATACGTTGACTAGCTCCCCAGGAAGTGCTCCCAGGAGCTTATGACCATCATCATACACAATGACTACAGCTTTTGACTGACTAGACTCGCAACCATTTCCATCCAGTGTAATGGTAGTAGTCTGTGTACCATTTACTTGCTGGACTTGCGTAGAAGTAAGGTTACTAAATGATAAGCCAAAGCCATTTTTAACTGATGAACCCATAGCCCTTAGAAGAAGATGACAGGTGATCTTATTGATTAATCCCAAATCATCCCTGTCAAGTTCATAGCGATAGTCGATAACCACATCATTAAAATCATAGTCATCCATCATCGGCCATGAGCTTTCAAATACGTAAGAATTATATCCTTCTGTATTGGGAAGATATTCCTTAAATAAAGGGATGAGAGGCTCCACATCGTTATTGTCTGGAATCAAATCCCCATCACTATCTAAATCATAGATATTTGCTACCCCATCTGCATCTGCATCGCACTGGGAAAGCATTTTTCCACGTAAGGAAAAATCATCCCATATAATGACACTGTCCCCTTCTGCTTGCGTTACAGGATTACCTTCGAAAGTAGGGGAATAAATATACGCCCGAAAGATGAGTAAAGAGGCGATACCATTAAAATCATCATCCTTAATGAAGATCCCCTCTTCTCTATAGGAGGTTTCGTCATCTGGACGTGTACGTGTGAGAATAGGAGTGGCGAAGTTGTCGAGGTTAGAAAAAATGGAAACTGTAAAGGAATGTTTGGGAGTCCTGTCGACATCGTTCCAGGCAAATCCTATGTTCTGCAGATTGTACACATATCCATTTGTGGGATAAAGGCTGTATTCCACAAAAAAGTCTCCTGCAATGGCTTCCTCCAAGGTTTGGGGAGCTTTTGTAGCCATTAAATCCAGTCGGCTGTCTGCTTCCTCACTGTAATTATACCCCGACCATCCTCCACCTAAAATTTCTGGATAAGCAAGAATATTTTTGTCAGTAGTTGTCGGTAAATGATCGCTTGTCGTTGTATGATACCAAGAAGCCAAAATAACGTTATCCCCTTTTCCCGTTTTACAATCATAAAATTCAGATCCGTCTAATAAACCGTCGTTATCATCATCTAAGTCATCAACGTCATTTATTCCATCCCCATCGAAGTCTAGGTTAACTAAGGGTAGGGGATCTTGGGCATTTAAAGAATCTTTTGGGGGACTGAACGGCCAATACACCTCCACAGGGCCTTCACTCATAAGAGAGACTTGTTGATCCGAAACCAAATTTTTATGCAGGGTTTGGACATACACATTCTGCGTAGTTTGGGGTAGGCTGATCTGGGAAGTAAACTTCCCTAGTGGATCCGTCATGCCACTAGCCATAAATTCTGACGCTTTGGCATCTGGAGATTCATATAAATAAAATCGCACCCCCGGAATTGGGGTTTCGCTCGAGTCCACTACCAAAAGGGTAATCTCTCTCTTAGGAGCCATTTCAAAGATAAAATCGGCTGGTACAGATATATCAGTAAATGAGTCTCCTTGTTTTGTAGGGTCGATTCCTTCTCCGATTTCTTCAGCTTCTTCATCTGGATCATTTTTACAGGAGAAGAGTACGATAGAAAGAGAGAGGAACAGAATGAAGAAGTGCAATGGCTTCACCAACTTGGCATTATTGATCATTATTTTCAAAATATCTTAATTATTGAAAATACAATAATGCAAATTTATGTATAATATTTATTCTATTAAATTCATTTTTTGGAATAATGCAAAAAACAGGGATGAAAGGTGAATAACCCAACCTATACGGACATGGACCCGGTAAGAACGCACGCCAAAAAGTTCCCCTAGCAGGCAACTAACAAATGGTCAATTGTTTAGCCGTTGGATGTTAGTGAGATCAGCTATATACAGGTAGTTCCAGTTATTCCTGGATTGCATTGTTCCCTGAATGGATACGGCTTCCGAAATAAATGGCTTTACTGACTGATTGAGCCCTACGTTACCTTCTTGGAGGAGAAAATAATATTGGATATTCCCTACCTCATTTTCCACTCGAAAAACAGGGGGTATTCCACCTGCTACACAAAGTGAGGCACAAGACCGATGTGCTTTCCCATGTCCGGGTTTCATTACACCGAAGTAACACTTGGGATCTATGATCTCTCCAACCAGAGAAACGGGACCTTCTGCTTTCAAACCCTCAATAGGCGTCTTTTCCTCCATTATCATTCCCAACGAGCGCTTTCCTTCTGTTAATTCCAATAGGGTTTTTCCATTGTAGTAAATCAGAGTCCCTGATAATTGCACCCTGTGTCTCTCAAGGGAATGCCCTGCCTGTTCCTCCCATACAGCAATATCTTGCTGGGCACCATTTTTCCCAAAGCCTATCAGAAGGATCTCTTGGGAAGCTTGCCGGCTCGCTTTGTCTTGAGGACTATAGACGCGAAGCATGGGTACAGGGGAAGTAAGTAGGTCACCTTCCAGCGTGGTTAGCTTCCCCAATTCAAAGGTTCCGGAAGAAAAGCCCTTTTGGCCTTGCACAAGTAAATAGGCAGAGGCTGACACAAGGACCAACAAAAATAAAATCCAAGGAAGGATAAACCTACGGATACTTGCGGGCATCTTGGGTAGATAGCCTACGTAAAATGAGGATTGGGAAGCGTTTGATGCCATAAGTGTGTTTCAGTTGGGGATGATAGTAGGAGGACGCATCGTACCTTCAGGATGGGGGGTAGGATTGACCCATACAGTATTTCCTAAGAGTTTAACATCATAGGTACTTACTTTTTCCTTAAAAGGAGGGGGGGAACTCCCATTCTCAGGTAAGTACTGGTATCCATGCCAAGGGCAGGTAACACATCCATCTATGACCTTTCCTTCGCCAAGGGGACCGTTCTGATGTTTGCACACATTATTTATAGCTGATAATTTTCCGTCGTATTTAAAAATGGCGATATTTTCTCCATCTACCAGGATTACTTTGGCACAATCTAGCTCAATTTCATCTAGTGTACACACCTTGACAAAGCCCTCAGAATCACGTGGCAAATCCTTTAACATAGATTTTGGAGAACGCACAGCAGCAACTATATGTAGTACAACGACCAAGAATACACCGAGACCCAAAATATACATATAAATAGAAGTGCTTTCTTGTTGTAAAACCCCCAAGGCAATATGAAAAATGAGCAAAAGGTAGGCTAGGTATACCAACATGTGTAGCGTCTTCCACACATAGGGACTTAAATTTTTCAACCAAAAATCGTGGCTACTCACTGCCATGAAAAACAGAATGAGCAGGGCAAAAAAACCAAAAGTCTGGAAGGGAAACTGACTAATAGAATCAAATCGAGGATTTGAGGTAAATAAGGCCACTAAAGGAGAGGTAGAGCTGAAACCGTGAAACTGGAGCAAACTCAGTCCAGCATGTACCGAGGCTATCAGGAACATGCTTACGCCCATATGGCGACGGTTGTAAAGGAGGGGAAGAAACTTGGGAGAAATTCGTGCCAAAGGCCCAATCACCAAGATCACATGAAGCATGAGGATAGCGAGTGTCCCAGTAGACCGTATGATGAGTGCCTCAGGGCTGATTGTGGGGAAAAATACGAATTGACTCCCTGTAAATATGCCAAGATATAGCAGCATGATTCCCCACATGATAAGGTCATAGCGTTTCTTTTGGCGGTTCCAAAGAATGGACTTATAGGTAAGTGCCATCGAGCTAGGGAATTAATTCAATCGAGTGAAAAGTTTCAGACTTAATGGGATCGTGAACAATCAGGCAAACTCCTTGCGCAGTAATCCAATCAGTAGCTATAGAAAAAGAATAGTTTCCTACAGGGCCCAAATCTCCAATAACTTCTGCACTTGAAAGAGGTGCTTCCAAATTAGGTACGACATATACAAAGGCAGAAGGATGAGAAAGGGGTTCAATCACTTTTGCAAAAACCTCAAGGGAGGTACTGTCCTTACCGTTCCACAGGGTCCAAATAATTTCACTCGTTTTTGTTTCGGCAATAAGGGAGTCTTGAGAGGATAGGGGGACCGGATACAATTCTCGCCTTTCCAGCGGGATTTCTTGCTGTCCCACAACAGAAAAAGCCCCATATAATCCTATGGGAATCAAAACAGCCCAAAAAATCCAAATGAATAAGTGTCGGCGGCGTAGAGAGTAGACCATCGGATACTCAGGGTTTGAGTGGTTTCGATTGTAACCAACGAACCAGCAACACAGGCCAAAAAGCCATAGCCCCCGGAAATACGATAAGACGAAAGGCAAAGCCAGTACCCTTTGCATCTTCATCTACACGAAGGATTCCCCTTAGAACAAAGGCTACTGCGAAGACCAAACCCAATCCAAAATATAGGGTGAAAGCCCAGGAAAAAATTTCGGCCATAGTTAAGCGTTTAGAATTGTTTGTATTGCTTCATGTAATACTCCTACACTAATCATGTGGTGAGAAGTATCAAAAATACTTTTTCCGTTGTATATGAGAAGAACCTGAGGAGATTGATGTACAACCCCCAATCTACTTGCCAAAGCCATAGAAGTTGGGCGATGATGAATTACATCTAGGTAATACACTTCTAATTCCTCTTCTTTGAAATCCCAATTGCGTTCCAGCTGATGCTTTACCATTGCACTAATCCCACAACTGGGACTGTGTTTGAATACTAATACAGGCTTTTCGTTTGACCGCTCTAGTATCTCCTCTATTTGGGATTCTTCTTCCAAACTTTTCCATCCAGCCAACAGGTGTTTTTCTTGACTTCCAAATAGTTGATTTAGCATACCCATAATTCTAAAATATACGTTTATTTATTAATAGCTTACCTCGAAAACTTATCTCGTAGCAAAAAATACAATAGGAAAGTTAACTTACCAACCTGAGATTTTAAGATATTACAAACTTAGCCCAGAAGCTCTTATTGGGCTGTCAATCTCCCGACAAGATTAAATCCATAAAAATTCGTTTAAGGCAATACCAATTTCCACCCCCATCTATTCGCGTTGCTACCAGATGTTAGTAACAGGTTGGCATCCACACGTATAGGCAGAATTTTAAATATCCGGGCCTCCAATCCAAAGTTTGCCTCGGCATAGGGCTGGAGGTTTTCCTGCCAGAGCACGTGTATCCCTGCATATTCATTCAACTTCAAACGGCGTATTAGGGGAAGCTTACTAAGCAGGAAGCCTCCAAAACTGTGTTCTGTATGGAATTCCAAATAATCTCGAGAAGAGGAAAAATCATAGTAGGGCATCAATCCAAATTGGGCAAATTGGCTATTTCGAACAACGGTCTCATTACCTTTAAAATGGAACAAATCTGGAAGTTCTGTCCGACTTTCCGTCAAAAATCGGCCGCCAGATAACTCCCAAGAAGTAGTACCTAGTACCTGTAGGTTGGTTTCCTTAAAAAGTGAAAACTGAACCTTAGAAAATTCAACTGCATCTGTTCCCAAATCAAATGCCTGCTGATAAGCCAACTTGATTTCAGGCCAGGCAGATCCTATATCAAACTTACCCTCCGGAGTACTAATGTATCGATTGAAAGGTTGAAAGCGGAGTTCAATTTTACCAATCCAGGCTTCTGCACCCACAGCAAACCGGGGAGATTCCAAATTCTCCTCATATATCCGGTCTCGATTGAAAACGCTATATTCAGAGGTGTTTTCCATGACATCTCTTTGCTCGTGCTGAAAGCCCAATTCTAGATCCAAACCATTGAATACCTCCCGCTGATAGGACAACCCTGCATAGGTCTTGCGGTAATATCGGATAAAGCTCTCATGACCAATTAAGCTGTATAAGGTATTGATAGCTGGACTGATTTGAGAAATATCGCTGTACTCCTCCGGGTAGCGCCCGCCTTCAAGGGTCCAGCTTTCATCTTTTCGAGGATTACTCTCCCAGTTTATTCGGATTCTGCCATTAAATTCTTCACTAGAAAATCCATACCGTATCCTTCCCCCTATACTCAGGGAGCCCTTCTCTTCCCAATCCCAAGTATGTGTTATGGAAGGAGCCACGTAGAAACCCTCCATCGGATTAAATCCAAGGGTCTGTAGCAAGGACTCCACATACCAGCTCGTCTTCTTCCGGTAATTGGTAAAGCTCCAACCACCAAACAAAATATCCCTTACCCTAATTCTTCTGTCCTCTTCTGTAAGCGAATCCAGATAGGCCGGAGAGTTCTGCACCGTTTCCAAGCTATCCTTGTACTGATAGTCTCGTACTTCTTCCCCTGTCAAAGGAATGGGGCGGATCTCCTTCCAATAGCTACTATCTTGGCCCAGGGCACTATCTGCTATACTGATAACTTCACGACCAAAAAGGTTTTTTGGAAAATCGGGCTGTGTATTGTAATCCGATAAGAGGGATTGGCTAACACCTTGAACGGGGATATTCAATCCCAATAGGGAAAAGTCAACGGCAAAAGCCGTCTGATTCTGTATGGGCAGCCACGCATTCTCAATTCGTTGAAAGCTCTGCTGAATCCAAACCGTATCTAAGATCTGTAGTTGCTGCTGGCTGGTAATGAGCCAATCCAATTCTTTAATTGCATAGCTGCTATCCGCTATGTACACTGTTCCTGAATAAGCGGGATCAAATTTCCGCTTAGGAGTTACCTGAATTTTATATGCCTTTCCATCCTCGTCCTGAACGGTACCCAAAAGCTTGTATTGGTAGGTAAAGAATGCATTATTAGAAAGCGGAGAAATCAAGCCTCGCTCGGAAATTCCTCGTAAAACCGTACGGTTTTTGTATGGGTTGAATCGATTAAAAGCGGCACCTAGTATACTAAATTGATCTGTATCCCCACTCACCTGGGAGCTTAGGATTTTTTCTTTGATCTGTTTGGGGCCTTTCACATACACCTCGGAGATATTCTCGGAGAGATAGAGCAATTCTGATTTGAGTTCAGCAGGTGCTTCCTCATCCCCTCCTGTACCCGATATTTTTACGACAGTACCCTGCATAAGACTATCGGGATCAAAACCCTCGCGGAATTTAAAGGCTGATTTTGTGTAAGCTGCAAAAGAATATTCAGGAAAAGGAATTTCATTTTGGTCTTTGTTGTCAATGGCTTTTCGGATAATTGCATAGGCAGGATCTCTACCATCAGAAGTGATAATGACATCTTCCAGGGTCAGTTGTTCTAAAGCCAAGGTGTAGGTTTTATCAAGATCCTCCTCAAGACCTATCCGATCCGTTACAGCTCGGTGCCCCAAATAACTCACTCGGACATCATACGTACCTTTGGGAAGTTTCAACTGAAACATCCCCTGACGATCAGATACAGTACCATACTGAGCAGAATTGATAGAAATACTGGCAAAGGGTAGCGGGGAACCAGAAGGATCGATCACCTTACCTGAGAAATTTGCCGTTTGTTGGGCGTTTAGGGGGAACACTAAGAGAGAGAGAGAGGAAATAGCAAATAATACGCGTATAAGTTGCTTCATGGGAGGGATTCAGGTTGGTTAAGATTTCCTTTGAATTAGAGGGAATATGCCTGCAAAACGTTGCATTCAGTATTTGGGAAAAGCACGTTAACTTAGTAATATTCCTCTATATTAAATAGAAGAAAAATCTAACCCAAAACCCATCTTTATGAAAACTGTTTTCCGCCCTTTATTCATCCTATTATTTACCCTTCCTGAATGTGTATTGGGGCAGAGTACGCCAGCCCTCTCTCTACTTACGCTGGATAGGATTCACAACTCTGCAGAATTCAGGCAAGCCTTCAATATGCCTATTCAGTGGATTAACGATGGAGAGGCATATGTGAGAATCGAAAGGGATAAATTGGGGCGACAAATCTTAGTAAAATACAGCTTACCTGAACTTAGTAGGGAAATTATCCTTACTTCACAGGACTTGGTCCCTAAGGGAGAAGGTAATCCGATCAATATAGAGGCAATTCATTTTTCCGATAATGAATCGCTGGCTTTGATATTTTCAAACTCTTCTCGCGTTTGGAGGGCTAATACAAAAGGGGACTTTTGGCTATTTGATTTTTCAGATAGGGCCTTGAAAAAGGTGGGGAAATCTTTTCCAGAATCTTCGCTCATGTTTGCCAAACTTGCTCCTGATAACCATCTGATCGCTTACGTAAATCAATTTAACCTGTATCTAGAGGATAGGGAAACGGGAAAAATTACCCAAATCACACAAGATGGAGGAGAGGGGATAATTAATGGGACCTTCGACTGGGCTTATGAAGAAGAGTTCGGACTACGGGATGGATTTCTGTGGAATCAAACCGGAACAAAGATCGCTTTTTGGAACCTGGATGCCTCACAAGTGGGAACCTTTTTCATGATCAACTACACGGACTCAATTTATTCTCGTCCCATTCCCCTTCAATATCCAAAGGTGGGACAGGATCCTTCTGACTGTAAAATTGGTATATACAATCTGCAGCGTAAAGCTACAGAGTGGATTCCCTTGGAACCCATAAATGGCCAACACTACCTTCCAGGCATGCAGTGGGTAAATGAGCATGTCGTTCTTATCCAACAGCTCAATCGCCTGCAGAATACCCTGTTCGTTTGGACCTACGATACGCGTACGAAGGAATTGAAAAACGTCTACTCAGAGAAAGAAGAAACCTGGATAGACATTCGAAACTTAGACATTTCATCTGACTGGGAAATCGAGCCCCTACCCTTAGTAGAGGAGAATCAGGCCTTTCTCAGGCTCTCAGAAACAGATGGCTGGCGGCATTTGTACAAAATACATATCGAAACAGGTGCAAAAACCCTCCTCACCCCAGGAGCCTATGATGTTGCTTCGTTGAATAAGGTTATTGATGGCTATGCATACCTGTATGCATCTCCTCAGGATAACTCAAGAAGGCAACTCTATCGAGTGAGTTTGGGAGGAGCTGGCGAGCTAGAGGCCATAACCCCCAAAAATCATCCGGGAATCAATGCCTATGATATCTCTCCAAATGCCCAATATGCCAAGCAATCTTATTCCTCGGTTTTATCTCCAAACAAAGTAAACCTGGTTAGCCTCCCCGACCACCAAACCATACAAACCCTAGTTGACAATCAACAATTTGAGGAGAAAATTTCCACCCTTCAATTACCGGATATCGATTTTTCAACCGTAACAACTGCCGAAGGAATTGAGATGGATGTCCGGATGATAAAACCTGCAAACTTTGACTCCACCCAAACCTATCCTGTCCTATTTCATGTGTATGGGGAACCTGCAGGCCAAACGGTACTAGATCGATGGATTGGGATGTGGGATATTTTCTTAGCCCAACAAGGGTATGTCGTAATAGATATAGATAACCGGGGTACTCCCTCTCTCAAGGGAAAAGATTGGAGAAAAAGTATGTATAGAAAAGTGGGTATCCTAAATCCTCAGGACCAGGCAGCAGCAGCCCAAGAATTGCTAAAACTCCCCTACTTAGACTCAGAAAAAACAGCTATTTGGGGTTGGAGTGGTGGGGGCAATACTACCCTTAATCTCATGTTCAAGTATCCTGGACTGTACAAGACAGGCATAGCAGTGGCATCCGTCACCAATCAGCTGCTGTATGACAATATTTACCAAGAACGGTATATGGGCTTACCCCAACAAAATATGCAGGACTACATCGAAGGATCGCCTGTGAATCATGCCAAAAACCTTGAGGGAAACCTACTCATCATTCATGGAACAAATGATGACAATGTCCACTACCAAAACTTTGAATTACTGGTAAACGAATTGATCAAGTATGATAAGCAATTTGATATGATGATCTATCCCAATAGATCCCATGGCATTTATGAAGGAAGAAATACCAGAAAGCATTTGTATACCCTAATTGCAGACTACCTGGCGGAGCACCTTAAGTAGAACTTAGAATTATTCAAAAAAATTAAGGTTTAGTAGGAAACTCCACAACTTGCCAGCGCTAAAAAATCAGGATGATCAGCCGCATCCTTTGGAATATAGGATTCCACCACCTTTCCCTTGTCTAGTACAAAATAGCCAGGCATCTGAAAGCCATCTCCCCGTTGCTGTCCAACTCCCAGGCCTTCCAAAATTCCTACCTGAAAGCCTCGGGTCCACATTCGCAGCCCAAACAGTTGTTTAAGGGTTCCTTTGCTCAATCCCATTTCTTTGTAGAGATCGCACTTAGGATCACTCATATGGTCGGCCCCTGTTAGTCCATACTTATCTAACATTTTTTCAGCATAGTCAGCAGGAGACATATGAACAAAAACCATTTGCACGCCCTTACCGCCTTCTATTTTATCCTTTAATAGGGCCAGGTCTCTCAAGGCCTCTCGGCAAAACGTACACCCAAAATGGCGCAGAAAAACCAATAAGACAGGTCGCTGCTGGCTTAGGGTCTCCAAGGTATGCCCATGATGGGTTTTCATGGACCACAATATACTTTGCTTCGAGATTGCTGAAGTAGAATTACTCATGCTGTAATAACTGGGAATTCCTAAAAATGGTTACAACAAGGTAACTTCCCCATTGGAAAAACGGACCTTTTTACCCACCCAGTCTTCTTCCACACTTTGCAATACCGCAGAAGGCTTTTGAAGTTCTCTCAAAAGCGTAGCACCATGGGAGAGTTGGCCCCCTGTTCGAGAAATAACCGCTTGAGCAGCTTGATACTGGGGGAAATGCCCCGGTTCTAAAGCCTCCACCCAGAGAATATCTTCGCCCAAGACTCCCTCCGCTGTTCCGGGGTAGATTACAAAGGAATAGTTCTGCGCTAGCGCAACGCCCCCATTCTGCCAAAAGGTTCCTTGAACTTTGCGTTCAGCAGGATGTAGGTCAAACCATGCTGAGTCCTTCAGAGCCAGATGTAAGCGGTGAAACAAGCGCATGTTGTTATCCCGAAACCATTCGCGAAGTTCGATGTAGAGATCTCGCAAACCAGGAACACCTAGTTGATGCATCATATTGGCTACAAAGGGCCATTGAGGCGCAGGCGTAAGGGATAAGGGATTAGGATCTTCCCGGGGAGTAGCAGGATCACTTTCATACATGAGGCGATGCGGAAGTTCTCCCTGTTTGAGTGAATCATATGCGGTTTTTCTGCTGAAGATCCCCCCAAATAAGCTAGTAGAAATAGCTGTATTAATTAGGATATTGCTCCTGACAATAAACAAGTAGTATCTAACAAACCAATTCACCAAATCGCTCTCTCTCCTCTCCGCTGACCGCTGGCCGCTGGCCAGTATGCGATCAAGCTCCCGATCAAATTTTGCTAATTTTGGTGCTATTGCTTTAAGCCCTTTCCTACTAGCAAAGCCCATTTTAAGGAAAGTAGGAAAAGCGCGAATTGCTCGAATCAAGCGAAAAGGTAACTTAGGCACGGCTCCTCCAATCTCTTTAGCATACATCTGTGAGGGAAGTCCCCAATCCGCAAAACGCGCCAGAAATAGGTCCGAATTGATATACGAAGCATTTTCATAAAGCACACTGAATGGCTCATTGTCTCGAAAAATTTGGGAATCCCAGCGTCCCATCACCTTTCCAATATGAGGAGCAGCTAGTCGCTGTGCGTGTTCCATGAGCTTGCTCACTTGTTTGGGAAGGATTTCATCCAAGTTGGCAGAAGTCAGGCAGCGCCGCCAGAGATAGGAACTTATCGGACG
>JBCCTX010000159.1:0-17613 GCA_039197765.1 Bacteroidota bacterium | reverse complement strand
GGAATTAAGTCCCAAGGAAGGGGAGGCTGTAAGCTCTGGGCTGGATAAGGACTATGCGCTCCTATGGAGCTATGGACAGGCTGAAACCTTTACCTTATTGATTCCCAATTTTCATGGAGGACCTACGGTTTCGGAAATTGACCGCAATACAGAGGCTGCCCAAGCCTTTCAATCGACTCGTGTCATAACCTATTGGGGGGATCAGCCCTTTACTTCTGGGCCCGTGTACGTGGGAGCAATCATTTGTTTCTTATTTGTACTAGGAATTATGCTGCTCAAGGGGCCGTTGAAATGGGCTTTGCTGATAGCGACCCTGTTGAGTATTCTGCTGGCAATGGGAAAAAACTTGGAGTGGTTCACGGACATTTTCTTTTACAATGTTCCTATGTATAACAAATTCCGTGCGGTTACCATGGCCTTGACGATTGCCGATTTCACCATGCCCCTGTTAGGAATTTTGGGTCTACATCAGGTTGCACTTAGGGTCCAGAATAAAGAAGATCTCACAGGACTAGGAAAACAAATCCTGATTGCAGGAGGGATTACAGGAGGGCTTTGTTTGATTTTTTGGCTTGTAGGACCCAGCTTGTACAGCTTTTCAGGTGCTAGAGATGCAGGCCAGCCCGCCCAAGCGGTAGATATACTTCGAGACCTTCGTATTGATCTATTCAAGGCTGATGCCTTACGCAGCCTGTTTTTGATTGTCTTAGCCACAGGTGCCTTGTGGCTGTTTGTACGGGATACCCTTAAGCTAACTCCTACTTTACTTATCCTGGGTATACTCATTCTGGGAGATCTCTGGTTGGTCAATAAGCGCTACCTAGGCAATGATGAGTTTGGCCGCCAGAAACTCTATACCAAGCCTGCCCCTGCCCCTGCCGATCAGGTGATTTTGCAAGATACGGATCCACATTTTCGAGTGTTAAATATGTCCACTGGAGATCCCTTCCAGGATCCCAACACCTCTTTTTTCCACAAGTCTATAGGGGGCTATCACCCGGCTAAGTTACGGAGGTACAATGATGTCATTTCTCAATACATGCAACCTGGCTTAATAAGAATGAGAGATGCCCTTCAAGCCAGCCCTACCGATTCGGGGTTTCAGGCGGCAATGGCTAAGGAGCCTGTTTTGAATATGATTAATACACGCTACGTTATTTTCCGAGAGGATCAAGCACCTGCTAGGAGCCGTCAAGCCCTGGGCAACGCTTGGTTAGTCGGAGGGATTCGAGAAGTGGAGAGCTCAGATGAAGAAATTGCTGCGCTCTCCAATTTTGATCCTAAGAATACCGCTATCGTAGACAAGCGTTTTGCAGACCAGTTGGAAGGCTTTGTACCCAATGTAGTAGCAGGGGAAATTGAGCTTACAGAGTATAGTCCTAATCAATTGGCCTATACCTATAATTCCTCCAATGAAAAAATTGCGGTCTTCTCCGAAATTTATTACAATGCAGGGAAGGGCTGGCAAGCCTATTTAGATGATGAACCCGTTCCACATTTTCGCGCCAACTATATTCTCCGAGCTATGCGTGTACCAGCTGGGGAACATACCATTACCTTTAAAATGGAGCCTAAGACCTATTACCGCGGGGAGACCCTCGCCTTAATTTCTTCCATTGTGCTTCTCACATTGTTTGTGGGATTGGTGGGATATGGAATCTTTAAGAAAAATGGTTCTGAGGTAGAGCGTTAAAATTTAGTTTTTTCCTGAAATCCAGAACCGAATTTTTGTTTTTATTGCAACAAAAATTTCATGGGCGTAGTCCAACGACAAGGCGTTTCATCTACGGTAATAAGCTATATAGGAGCGGTCTTGGGCTATGTCAACAAGATGGTGCTATTTACCCACTTCTTGAGCTTAGAGGAGGTGGGTTTGGCGAATACCATGCCAGTTATTGCTGTCATGATTGCCCAGTTCGCTGCAATTGGTACGCCCAATTCTATCCTACGCTTCTTTCCCTACTTTCGAGATAGAGAAAAGCATCACAATGGGTTTTTAGCAGGCTTTCTCTTGTTAAGCTTGATAGGGTTTATCGTAATCGGCTCTCTGTTCTGGATCTTTCGTCCCTTTATTTTCTCCATTTGGGAGGAAAAATCTCCCCTCCTTTTCGAATATGGCTACTTACTCTTACCCTATGCGCTTTCCTATGTGGTAATCAATGTATTTGAGGCATATTTGCGCTCTTTGTACAAGATCGCCTTCATGACCTTTGTCAAAGAGATTGGATTGCGATTGGCCGTAACCATTGCCATAAGCCTCTTTGCCTTTGGGGTAATTGACTTTTCTACCTTTGTTCACATATATATTGCAGTGATCGTCCTTACGGCTGTAGCGCCGGTTCTGTATACCCTGTTTATCGGAGAATTACTGCTCAAGCCACAATTTGGGACGGTTTGGAAGAAACACTTTAATGAGATTATTCGCTATACCTTTGTTACCTTCCTCCCAATCGCAGGCTCCACTGTTCTCCATCAGTTGGATATTTTCATGCTTTCCTTTGAGTCTGAAACCCTAAACGGGATTTACACAACCCTAGCCTTTGCAGCTACCATCATTGTCATTCCTTGGAAAGCGCTTAGAGGAATTTCTGCTCCCTTGGTTGTGGAGCACTGGAAGAATAAGGATATGGAGAAAATGAAGTCTCTATATAGGCGGACTTCTCTCATAAGTTTGATGACAGGTACCTTCATCTTTCTGGGACTATGGCTGAATCGGCACAACTTGATTGCGATCATTGGAGAAAAATATGCAATAGGGATCATCGTTTTGGCAATTCTAGGTCTCTCCAAAGTTTGGGACATGACGACAGGGTTGAATGGCGTGATTCTCATCACCTCCCCTAAGTATATATACGACTTATTCTTTCAAATAGGACTCATTGTTATAGGAATTAGCTCCAACCTGATCTTGATTCCACGGCTGGGTATCAATGGGGCAGCCATAGCCACCTTTGTATCTATCTTTTTCATCAATACGGCTCGAATGATCACAGTCTGGCGCTTGTTCAACTTACACCCTTTCACGGATCCTATGTTAAAAGTCGTAGTAGGGGGAATTCTGACCTACTACATATGTGATGCCTTTCCAACGCTGGTTAATTTCTGGTGGGATATCCCCCTGCGCTCCTTCCTTTGCACCGTATTATTTGCCGGGTTGATGTTGAAATGGGAAGTTTCCCCTGATGTCAATGCCTATGTAATGAAGTGGGGGGCGAAATTTGGAGTAGGGAGAATCCTTCAGTTCTTAATAAATACCGATCGGGAAAAAGATTGAACGGTATTCCATGGGTTTCATAGGATTAGATCTCTTGTATTTAATTTTTATCACACCGTTTAAATTTTCAACCTAGAAATAAAAATATTCCAAAATTTTCATTAGCTTGTACATACCTTGCGTTACTTCTTTTTCCAGTTTCGTATCACTACTACTTACTCCTAATCCGGCGAAATTCTAATGAAACATATCATCACTGTTGTTCTCCTACTAGGAGGGCTTGCTACCTTTGCGCAAAACCGGGGCGATCTCATCTCATTTGAGGAAAACTTTGACTATAGTATTTCTGAGGCACGAGACAAGGTCAATGAATTGGTTCCCTTGGATCTGGCAGAGTTCCTGGTCAATATTTTGGTTTATGTCAAGCACCCCTTGAAGGGCTACAAGGTGGTCTACCACACCATAGACTTTGACGGCAACCCTGCCCAGGCTTCAGGCTTATTGGTAATTCCCCAAGGCTTGCGTTGTGAGGCGCCTTTGGCGACCTATTGCCATGGAACCATTTTTGACAAGCAGGCAGTACCCTCCAATTTTATGGGAGAAGCGGGTGGCGCCGAGGATGTAGTAAGTCTAGCTTTTGGAGGAGCGGGCTATGTCATTGCATTGCCAGATTATTTAGGCATGGGAGATAGTCCGGGTTTTCATCCCTTCGTCAATGCGAAAACAGAAGCAACAGCTACCATCGATATGTTGCGTGCAGCCAGACAACTGTGTGCACAAGTAGGAGTAGGACTGAGCGGTCAGGTATTTGTGACAGGATATTCCCAAGGGGGACACAGTGCCATGGCCACTATCAAAGAAATTGCCGAAAGGCATGCGAATGAGTTTCATGTGGAATTTGCGGGTCTGGGCTCAGGTCCCTATGACCTTTCGGGAATTCAGTATGAGTATATATTCGACGATCCTTCCTATCCTAGTCCTCAGTTTGTACCATATGTAATAGGTTCTTGTGAAGAAACGAGGGGAGACCTATACGACGATCCTGGTGATATCTTTGTTCCACCCTATGATGAATTATACGTAAGTGAAATCCTCGGCCAAACGGGTAATACAGACTGGGTCCCAACTCCCTGGACGGATTTATTCCAAGAAGGATACCTGGAAGCTGTGGCGAATGATCCCAATCATCCACTCAGGGCTTGCCTACGTGCAAATAATGTTTATGACTGGCGTAATGAAACCGCAACGACTATGTATTTCTGTCCACCAGATGAGCAGATAGACCCAGAGAATGCCAAATTCACCAAACGCATCCAGCGAGCCTATTTTCCCTGGTACAAGTTCTGGCAACGGAAACGAATCAAAACCTTGAATAGTGGGAATTCTGACCATCCCAATTGTGCGATTCCCGCCTTGCTATTTGCGCGTGCAGGATTCAATCTTCGGAAGAAAATTTGTCTGTTCAGTACCCAGTCCACTACTCCAGCCCTTGCAAGCACGAGTGGAAATTCCTGGGCTTCTGAGGCGGGAATTATGCTTCCAGAAATGAGTTATTATGGGTTTGCCCTAGATGCTTCTCAATACTCAGGACAACTTATTGAAGTCGAAGTGCTAGATATGGAAGGCGAATCTGTATTTCAGCGTAAAAATTTGTCGGGGGATACGTGGAATCTTCCTACACAGGGCCTCGAAGATGGATTTTACGCAATACGTGTGAAAGACGAGAATGGACAAGAACATTGGTCACTCACCCTATTGCAAAAGCCAGAACTGGTAGAATTTGATGATTACGACCCGGTTTTCCCCAATCCGCTCGCGATTCAATCCGATCTGGACCTATCCCTGTTAGATGAGCAGGTAAGCGCGGTGAATATTCGAAGTGAATCGGGAGAGATTGTCCGGCAGCTATCGATTGATAACCAAGTACATGTGAAACTTCAAAGGGGAAGACTCCCCAATGCTGGGCACATTGTAGAAGTCGTTACAGAAAAGGAAAGCTACTTCCTTCCCTTGCATACGACTAACACGCTGGATATAGAAGAACTGCGACTTTCTCCGAATCCCCTTCGGGATCGAAGTACCCTGGATATTTCCATTTTTGAAGGCAGTATCCGACATATCCGCTTGCTTGATATTCAAGGTCGACAAGTATGGTCGATGGTTCCCGATGCCTATCAGCCGCGCATTGTACTCAATAGGAGAGATTGGGCCTCTGGAGTCTATTTTTTGAAGCTGGAGACGGCCCACCAGACGTATCAGAGTAAGCTTGTCGTAGAGTAGCGTCCTAGGGATAAGATGCCAAGTAAAGGCTTCTTTGCTTTTCTCGCTGTATGATATAATACACAATAACCATATTGGGAAGCCAGCTTAACCAAGCCACTACTTGGTAGGCTGGGGTAAAGCCTCCAAAAATAGCCATGAGAATGGGTAACCACAGGCGTAGGGTAACTGCACCAAAAGTACCTGCATAGCTATACATCATCCACTGTTTATGGGCATCAACCTTGCCCTTTCTTATGGCTGCTAACCCCAACGAAGTGATTATTACCCATAGAACCGCGCCAATGGAGAATCCTAACTTGGGCGAGAGTCCTCCTGAGGCAAAAAGAGCAATATAGAATCCAGGAATCCCGCTAATTAACACGGAGCTTACATAGATCTTCCCTATGAGCCGATGAAGTTTCATCTGTTTTCGTCTAAGTTTTTTACTAAACTGCATCCAGCCTACTAGTAGAGCCAATCCTCCAAAAATGATGTGGAGGTAAAAGCAAATCATATAGAAATTATTGCCCAATAGTTCTGCTGATTTTGACAATAAGAGCCGGATAGGTTTATCTGCTAATAGGTAACTTATCGGGTAGGTACTGAATACGATGCAGAGCCCTCCAAAAATGATCCATACGAGTTTTTTCATGCCACAAATTTTTTGTTTGATAGCCTCAATTTAGGGGGAAAAGAACCATTCCAGAAGAGCTTAGGCAGGAAAGGGGTGAAGGGCAAATTTTTAGGTAAGAAAATGAGGGTTTGGTGCGAAACAGGGCTTTTTAGGGGTAAAAATCACAGCGATAAGAGCTGCTTTTTATAATTTTTAGAGACAGGGAGTTCCATATGGGTGAGGGAAATGGTATTTCCGTCTTTCCAAGATTTGAAATGGGAAGGATTAATGAGGTGAGATCGGTGAACTTGAACCAGGAAATCAAATTCCTGCTGAATTTTTTTGAGCGAACTGCGGAGTAACTTCGTCTGTAGTTCTTCTTTTTCAAGGTAGAAGATTTCCACATAATTCTGTGATTTAGAAATACAGATAAGATCGGATTTATATATCTTCAAAAAGTCTAACTTATTTTCTCCCTTTATGACGAGTTCATCGTTATCTTCTCTATCTACGAGTTTGAGTACATACCTTCTGGCTAAAAAAAGAATAGGGCTTACAATGAGGATGATATTCAGAATGATGTTTACAAAAAATTCAGAGAAATTGTAAATCCCCTCGATCCATGAACTCTTGTAATAAATGTAGGTACTCAAAGTGTATATGAGGTAAAATATCACATACACCCCTACTTCTAGATATAGATTCCACTTTGCAAGCTTTTGGAAAATAACATGTTGAATCCAGCTTACAAAGAGATAGGATAGAAACACCAAGGCGTTAAATCCAATCCCCACAAAGACCCATTTCTGGAAATCCATATGACCATGCTCAAAAGGTCTCGCGAACATGGTGAATAATAATCCCCAGAGACTCAATAGGAACCCAATTATTGCGTGGTGCTTAATAGAGGGATTTATGGAGCTCATTTCGATTATAGAACGATATAAAAGGATTGGATATGGTGATAAAAATTATGCATATAAGTACTCAATGTAAAGCTGGCACCTCCAAAAGACGTTTAAGAAATTTCTAGGTTGAAGGAAAATAAGGCAGTGAATCTGGAATTCAATACGTGTAGATATATCCCACTCAAAAAAACTGTATATTAATGAGGTAATATACCTTTTTGAAACACTATTCACATGGAACTCAGTATAAACGGGAAAAAGATTCAGGTTGAAGTCGAAAAGACTATGCCTTTGCTATGGGTATTGCGCGATGAACTCAACATGACCGGGACAAAATTTGGCTGTGGTATTTCAGCCTGTGGTGCATGTACTGTACACATTGATGGTAAAGCCCAACGTTCCTGTATCTACCCTGTCGCCGCTGCAGAGGGAAAGGAAGTCACAACAATAGAAGGGATCAAGCAAGGAGAAACTTTTTCTGCTGTTCAGCAAGCTTGGATCAAGCACCAGGTTCCTCAGTGTGGCTACTGTCAGTCGGGAATGATTATGGCGGTGGAATCCTTACTCGCAGAAAATCCCTCCCCTACGCAGGAAGAAATCGGTCAAAGTATCTCCAACATTTGTCGTTGTGGTACCTACCAACGCATCAAGGAGGCAATTTCAACAGCAATTGACAGCCTACAACCTGAGGAGACCATAGAAACCGTAAACCCCTAACGCTAAAAATTCTACCATGGCTAAAAAATTCGGCCGTAGGGCCTTCATCATAACGGGCTCCATCTTTGGTGGGGGCCTCGCTGTAGGCGTAGGAGGATTGACCTATGTCAACCGCAAACTCAAGCAATTTCCAGAATTTGGAACCCCTGATGGACATACCTTGAATGCCTTTGTACACATTCAAAAGAATAGCCGAGTAACCATGGCTATAGCCCGAGCAGAGATGGGACAGGGAGTAAGTACTGCCCTTCCACAACTGATAGCTGAGGAGCTGGAAGTGGATATGAGTCAAATTGATGTGATTCACCCCCAAATTGCTTCTCCCTACGCGAACATCGGGGGCTTACCGGATTTGGAACGAGACCCCTACAACGAAAAATTCAATCTACAAGCCAAGATCATCGGTTTTCTTCCCCTTTTATTCACCGGTGGGAGTACCTCCGTACCAGATGCCTACACGCACCTTCGAGTGATGGGAGCCTCTGCAAGAGAAATGTTGATTCAGGCAGCTGCTAAAAAGTGGGAGATAGCAACAAGTGATTGCTATGCTGAGAATGGGCATGTAGTCAATAAAAACTCTCAAGAAAAGGTGGCTTATGGAGAATTGGCTGAAGCAGCAATTGCGGAAAAACCTCCCAAGCGACCTCCATTGAAGCCCCGTTCCGAGTTTAAAATAGTAGGGAAGCCGGTAGATCGCCTTGATGTCCCTGCCAAAGTAGATGGTACTGCAGAGTTTGGGATCGATGCACGACCTGAAGGGCTGTTATTTGCTGCTATGAAACACAGTCCTGTTATTGGAGCTAAGATTACGGGAGTTAAAAACAAAGAAGAAGTACTCGGAATGCCTGGGGTGAAGAAAGTAGTTCAGATCGAAGAAGGGGTTGCCGTCGTTGCTGATAATACCTGGCGGGCAAAAAATGCAGCCCTAAAGCTGGAATTGGACTACGACCCCCAAGGGAATGAAACGCTCTCTACAGAAGGAATCAAAACGGAATTTGCCGCTGCTTTTGCCAAAGAACCTACGCTCACAGCTGAGGAAGAGGGCGATGTGATGGCTTCCCTAGAAACAGCCGCTAGGGTAGTTGAGGCGAAATATGAAGTCCCGTATCTCGCTCATGCCTGTATGGAGCCTATGAATTGTACCGTTTTATACAACAAAGATGCAGGTACTGCTGAGGTATGGGTAGGGCATCAGGCGCCTTCCATTGCTGTATGGCGTGTGAACGATGCCTTGGATATAAAAGCTGAGGACGTCACACTCAACATGAAATACCTAGGAGGAGGCTTTGGTAGGAGAGGCGAGCCTGATATTGTAAGCAAGGCGGCACGTGTAGCCAAGGAAATGCCTGGAACCCCTGTTCAATTGGTTTGGACCCGAGAAGAGGACATGCAGAACGACTATTATCGACCTTTGGTACTCAGTAACTTTAAAGGAGGATTAGATGCGTCTGGTAAGGCGACTGCATGGCATAACCATATGTCCTTGCAGTCGGTTGCGATAGACTCCTTTGGGCGTGCCTTTCCCAGCTTAGTTCCGAAGCCAGAAGATGATATTGGATCTGCTGAAGGTGCTATGCACTTACCATACGATTTTGGTACCCGAAAGGTGGATATTTCCCTATTAGAGAATCCTGTTCGCTTAGGATTTTGGCGCAGCGTGGGTTCCTCTCAGCATGCCTATTTTACTGAGAGCTTCCTAGATGAATTGGCTGCCGCAGCAGGTGAGGATGGCTATACATTTAGGCGTGAACTCCTCGTTAAAGCCCCTCGTTTCAAGGCGGTATTGGACCGCGCTGCAGAAATGAGTAATTGGAGTCAGCCCCTAGAAGAAGGACGAGGAAGGGGAATAGCCCTGCACATGAGCTTTGGTTCTATTGTAGCAGAGGTTGTCGAAATAATCTTGGTCAATGAAACGGACATCAAATTGGATAAAGTCTATTGCGCCGTTGACTGTGGGCTTTATGTCAATCCCCAAATTATCGAGGCACAAATGCAAAGTGCGATTGTATACGGGCTTTCTGCCGCCCTGTATGGTGAGATGACGATAAAGGATGGAAAATTTAAGCAAAGCAATTTTCCTAATTACCAGATGGTAAAACTGGCCCAGATGCCCCATATTGAGGTAGGGATTATGGAGAATGAGGAACAACCCGGTGGCGTTGGAGAGCCTGGCTTACCCCCAATTGCCCCAGCATTGTGCAACGCTATCTATGATGTGACGGGGAAAAGAATCCGGTCTTTACCGTTGAAGAACCATGGGTTTAAGTTTGTGTAGGGAGCCTAAGACATACATAGCGGTATAAATGATAAAACGTAGAGAAACAGAGACATAGAGGGTTGAACTAGCGCCGGATCTTTATCACGGCTCCATTGATGTAAAATACCCTAGTGTCCATTTCTCTTGTTCCACTGGTTTTAAGCTATTCCAAAATTATGCTCCCTCGCATGGAAAGAAATTCCCTATCTTCCTTATATGAAAAAATTTTATACTTGCGTATTGATCCTAGTATTTGGGGTATTGAGTAGTTCTCTCATTGCTCAGGAAAGTATGAACATCCTGGTTTTCTCCAAGACAGCAGGTTTTCGTCATGGGTCTATTTCCAATGGAATTGCTGCCCTAAGGGGACTCGGAGAAAATAATGGGGCCTCCATTGAGTTTACCGAAAGTTCCTTAGAATTTACCTCAGATAACCTCGATAATTACAATGTAATCGTTTTTCTCAATACGACAGGAGATATCCTAAATGACAGCCAACAAGATGCTATGCAAGCATGGTACAGAGCTGGGGGAGGCTTTGTCGGCATACATTCAGCAGCAGATACAGAATACAACTGGCCTTGGTACAACCAACTCTTAGGAGCATGGTTTAATGGCCACCCCCAGATCCAGGAAGCTAACATGGAGGTGGTGGATAGCACTCACATTTCCATCGGCCACTTAGCGCGCCAATGGCGACGCAGGGACGAATGGTATAATTACCGCAGTGTTCAGGATCATATTCAGGTACTGATTAACCTGGACGAGTCATCCTACCAAGGAGGTACAATGGGCAATAATCACCCGATCTCTTGGTATCACGAGTTTGAAGGGGGAAGGACCTTCTATACGGGTATGGGTCATACTGCTGGAAGCTACTCAGAACCGGATTTTCTTCAACACATCTGGGGAGGCATCACCTATGTAGCGGCAGCGGGGGAAGAAGAACCCGTAGAGGTTCCTGTAAAGCCCAGCGACCAGCAATTTTCCAAAATAACCCTAGATGAAGGCCTCAATGAGCCTATGGAACTTGCTGCTCTTCCGGATGGAAATATTCTTTTTATCGAGCGAAAGGGAGCCGTGAAGCTGTATAACTTTTCCACAGAAACTACGGAGGTAGTAGGGAACCTTTCTGTGTATTCTGGCCAAGAGGATGGACTTCTAGGGATTGCCATAGACCCTAATTTCGAGCAGAATTCATGGATATACCTGATGTACTCTCCTACTGGAGAGGAGGATAAACAGCATGTTTCGCGATTTATCTTCAGCAATTCAAGTCTCGATTTGGCTTCTGAGCAGATAGTAATAGAAATTCCTACCCAGCGCGATGAATGTTGTCATTCTGCGGGGTCCTTGGAATTTGATCCATCAGGAAACCTCTTGATTTCTACCGGGGATGATACCAACCCTTTTGATTCCAATGGCTTTGCCCCGATTGATGAGCGGGTGAATAGGCAGCCCTGGGATGCTCAGCGGACCGCTGCCAATACGGAAGATTTACGTGGAAAGATCTTGCGAATCACTCCTCAGGATGATGGTTCCTACACCATTCCCACAGGCAATCTATTTCCCAATGATGGATCAGAAGGACGACCAGAAATCTATATCATGGGCTGCCGCAATCCTTTCCGAATGTCAATAGATTCTCAGAATGGTTACCTCTATTGGGGAGACGTAGGTCCCGATGCAAATGACCTGAACCCGAATCGAGGCCCTGCAGGCCATGATGAAATCAATCAAGCACGAAGTGCGGGATTCTTTGGCTGGCCCTATTTTGTCGGAGATAATAAAGCCTACATTGACTTCAACTTTCAAACCCAAACCAGCGGGACAGCTTTTAATGCGTCTTCTCCTTCTAATACTTCTGCTAACAATACAGGTACAACTACCCTTCCGCCTGCCCAAGGCGCATTTATCTGGTATCCCTATGGGCCTTCAGCAGAATTTCCACAAGTAGGACAAGGGGGAAGAAATGCTATGGCAGGACCTATTTTTTATACAGAGGATTATCCTGAAACAGCAGCTCGTTTTCCTGCCTATTACGATGGAAAGATGTTTATCTATGAATGGATGAGGGGGTGGATTATGGCAGTGAGTTTCACCGAAAATGGGCAATATGAGTCCATGGAGCCTTTTCTGCCAGGTACTACCTTCACCCGTCCGATGGACATGATTATGGGACCTGCAGGTGATATGTTTCTCCTGGAATATGGCAGCAATTGGTTCATCCAGAACGACGATGCGCGTTTGGTCCACATTCAATTTTCACCCAGTACCGTGAGTAACCGTTTTAGCCTTGTAGAAGAATTAGGGTTGATTGTGTATCCCAATCCGGTATACCATACACTGGCCATTTCTGCGAAAGAACCCCTAAGAGAACTTCGGGTTTACACGCTTGAGGGCAAAAGCGTCCTGAGAAAAACGGTAAACTTATCTGAATTGGATATCGATCTTTCCCAACTTCCAGATGGGATGTACATCCTTCATCTTTCTTATGATAGAGGGAAAGTAGTTGAGAAGCTGCTTAAAAGGACAGACTAATAGAGAATTCGCGAATACGGTATATGAATCAAACCTTGAATGTGTACTTTTCTAGTGTGTTCCAATTCAGGCTAGCACTCAGGAAATGTATCCCTCACTCTACAATCGGCTTCGCTGCTAGTCGCTTTACCATGCGCTCCAGCGTAAGACCTTGAACAATCAAGGAAAAGAGAACGACTGCATAGGTAATCGCGACGATGAGCTCCTTTTCCATACCAGGGTCCAGGGAAAGGGCTAAAGCGATGGATATCCCACCTCTTAATCCGCCCCATGTCATGATACCTAGGGTATTTGGGGCAAAGGTTTTGTACAACTTCAAGGTATAGGTGGGAAGGGCAAGGGCCATGTAGCGAGAAGCAAGGGAAATGGCGGTAGCCAAGATACCCAGAATCACATAAGTATAGCTGAATGGTACTAAAAGCAATTCCAAGCCAATCAAGACGAACAGGACGGCATTGAGAATTTCGTCGATCATTTCCCAAAATTTATGGACATAATCGGCAGTAATATCTGACATGGCTCCTCTATCCTCAGAATTACCAATAAATAGGCCTGAAGCAACCATGGCTAAGGGACCTGAAAAATGAAAAATTTGGGCAATGCTATAGCCACCCATTACAATGGCAAGTGTGATCATGACTTCAGTCTGATAGTGGTTGATACGCCGAAGCAATTGAAAGCCCAGAAAACCCAATAACAGCCCCAATCCAATTCCTCCTATAATCTCCATTACCAGTAATTCTACAATGTAGGAGGTTTCCACTTGTTCCAGTCCTTTGCGAGCAATCTGGAAAATAGTTAGGAACACAACTACTCCTATCCCATCGTTGAAAAGGGATTCCCCCGTAATTTTTGCTTTTACTTGGTCGGGGACTCCTGCTTTTTTCAAAATTCCCAAGACTGCAATAGGATCTGTCGGTGAAATCAAGGCACCAAAGAGCAGACAATAGATATAATCTATAGGGTTTCCAAAGAGTTGCAGGCCGTAGTAGAGCAAAGTACCCACTAGGAAGGTAGAAACAATGACTCCTAAGGAGGCAAAGCTCATAATCGCCCACTTGGCTTTCGCCAATTTATCGAAATCTGTATGCAGAGAACCAGCGAAAAGCAGAAAGCTCAAAATGAACTCTAAGACAAAGGCAGAAAAGTCTAGGCTTTCCAAGGACTCGGTTACCAAGGTATAAAACTCAGGGGATAACAGGCCAATTCCCTGAATAACCAAGGAGAGTATCATTCCCGCCAACATCAAGGCAATCCCAGAAGGGAGTCGTATGTACTTCTGGTTGATGAAGGAAAGGACTGCTGATAGTGCCAGTACGCCTGAGAATATGTGAAAGAGTTCCATGAAGTGAAGATGACAGAAGTGAGAAGCTGGAAGTTGTTACCTGATCAGGTGTTAATCGATGATCAAAGCTATAAAAGAATTTTGTGGGAAAAAATTCATAGAATGGGTAAGCATAAGTAGGAAGTAATGGATAGAATCGTTGTGGGTACTGTATCCCTTCCATTCGGCATTGCCAAAAATTTCCTGGACGCTTTCTTTGTGTAAAATCTGTCGTCCATCATAGCTTCCGTTATTGGCAAACAACAAAGCGATTTTACCAGCTTCATAAAGGGTAGGCAAGGCTCCCATAGCAAGGAGCGGAATCTCGGAGCATGATTCTGCTTCGATCGTGTGTAATAGAGAAAAATGCCCCGCTACAATGGGAACGAGGACATGCTCATGGATCAAGTCCCAATAATTAGCTATTCCTTCTTTTTCCTCTACATACTGCTGTAAAGCATAAGATAATGCAAAAAGGTTGGTAGAAGCATAATTGAAATACTCGCCATATCGCTCTGCAACATACAGCAAGGCCAAAGCACCTGCCATACTTTTGGTTACGTAGTATAGGCCATGGTGCATTTCGTTGGGATAGGCATAGCCGGGTTTTGGGGGGATGTAGAGGTTTATACACAAAGCCTGCTATACAATTTCTGGCTTGTCCTACATAGCGATCGGTTAATGTTAGCGGAAAAGAAGCACGACTCCATTCTCTATCTCCTGTTTCATGTCCTACCTTTCCTTGCCCAGTTTTAAAAAGTGATCCCATGGTTTTTTTAGGCTGTGAGTCATGAAAGGTTTAGTTCCCTTCCACTTAGAGTTGAACAATCGAACAAAAAAGTCAAATAGCTGAATTTGTGTCAGAAATTTCTTATTTTAAAAGAAAAAAATGACGACTACAAAATCTACCGCTTGCATTCTTTGTTCGCAAAACTGTGGGATTCAGGTTGAAGTGGATGCTTTTGGAAAATTTGGAAAAATAAAGGGCGACCCAGCTCATCCGGTTTCTGAGGGCTATCTTTGCCAGAAGGCTACACGACTCAACTACTACCAATCTCAGGCAAGGCTTGAAAGTCCACTCAAGCGAAGGGAAGACGGTGGATTTGAAGAGATTTCCTGGGATCAAGCTATAGTGGAGATTGCAGAGAAACTCGTCGAAATTCGAGACACTCATGGAGGAAAGACCATTGCCTATGTAGGAGGAGGAGGGCAGGGCAATCACATGGGGGGAGTGTATGGTTCTGCTTTAAGAGCAGCTTGCCAAACGCCTTATATATACAGTGCACTTGCACAGGAGAAAACCGGCAACTTTTGGGTGCATGGAAAACTATTTGGTCGACAGAATACTAACTATTGTGAGGCGGTTGCTGAGGCTGAATATGTGTTACTCATCGGGACGAATCCCATTCAATCCCACGGAATGCCCAAGGCTCGTAATACGATCAACGAAATTTCTAGGAATTCTGAGCGTACCTTGGTAGTTGTTGACCCACGCTATACGGAGACAGCTAAGAAAGCGGATATATTCCTACAAGTGCTTCCAGGAAAGGATGCTTTTCTCATGGCGGCAATTTTAGGCGTGATCATCCAGGAGGGATTAGAGGATACGGATTTCATTGCAAAGCGAACCGTAGGATTTGAGCAAATACGTTCCCATTTTATGAAAATTCCGGTAAGTGTGTATGCAGAAATTGCTGGAGTATCTAGAGAGGTAGTTGAGCAAGTTGCTCGAGGGATGGCTGCTGCGAAAACTGTAGCAGTTCGCACAGATTTAGGACTAGAACAAAGTTACAACAGTACCCTTAATGCCTATTTAGCTCGCTTACTTTTTTTGGTTACAGGTAATTTTGGCAAGGAAGGAACCAATTGCTTACATACTTTTTTGCTCCCCCTGATTGGGCATTCGAAGGAGCCTGAAGATGGGGGGGAAGTAACACAAGTAACCGGGATGAAGGGGATTGGGAAGCTATTTCCCCCCAACATTCTCCCACAGGAAATAGACAGTGAGCATCCCAAGCATTTACGGGCCATAATTGTAGAAAGCGCCAATCCCCTTTCTTCCTATGCGGACATACCCGCCCAGAAGAAGGCATATGCTAAGCTGGACCTAATGGTAGTCATTGATGTGGCTCTTACTGAAACGGCCAAGGCAGCCCATTATGTTTTGCCCGCTTCCTCTCAATTTGAGAAATATGAGGCTACCTTCTTCAACTTGGAATTCCCCAAGAATTTCTTCCACTTTCGTCCCCCTATTGTAAAGCCACTGGCCAATACCCTTCCAGAACCAGAAATGCATAAAAGGTTAGTCCAGGCCATGGGGGAAATCCCCAAAAGCTTTCCCCTATTAAAAGCCATCGCCAAGGTGGATAGGAAGGTTCCTAGCCTTAAGCTTTTTCCCATAGCCCTAGGCTTGACCTTTAAAGTGCGCCCTAAATGGGCCAAATATGTAGCCATCGTTCTGAAAGAGACCTTAGGAAAAGCGCTACCCAATGAGGCAGATGTTGCAGGAGTCCTTTGGGGAGCCGCCCATGCCTACGCCAAGAGATACCCTAAAGAAGTAAAGAGAACAGGGTTGAAGGGTTCGGGCTATGCCCTTGGGGAAGCTTTGTTTAATAAAATTCTTAGTAGTCCTTCGGGAACGCTGATCAGTATCCACGACCATGAGGACCATTGGAAGTTGATTCGGCATAAGGATAAAAAGGTCCACCTGGAAATCCCTGAAATGCTCAAATGGCTTGAAAAGCTACCTAAGCAGGCCCAGGAAGTAGAAACGGTCAAGGCCCAATATCCTTTTAACCTAATCGCTGGGGAACGAAGAACCTACAATGCAAACACCATTTTGCGCAATCCCGAATGGCGTAAGACAGATAAGGAAGGAGCCTTAAAAATCCATCCAGCAGATGCAGTAGGATTAGGGATTAAAAATGGAGATTGGGTTACCTGTAGCTCAAAATCAGGGAGTGTACGGATGATGGCTAAACTTACCGAAGAAATGCCGAGAGGCGTACTTTCGATGCCCCACGGCTACGGGCTGGAATATCCTGGCGAAGAGCGTGAAGAAAGGGCTGGTGCCGCTGCAAACGTACTTACCTCTGCTGCAGACTGCGATCCACTTGCCAAGACCCCCTATCACAAGAATGTACCTGTTCGACTTGAGAAGGTGTGAGAATGGTTGGATGGTTAGGTAGTCGGTGGTCCGTAGTCCGTGGTAAAAAAAAAGAGCTAGTTGGATAGTCCTTAGTTCCTCAGTGTCTCTTAGCATATGCTAAGTCCTCCAAATTCTGTGTCCTTCTGCGTCGAAAAGGGTTCTGGGTGGGAGGGTAGATTAGTTGAATAGTCGGTGGTCCGTAGTCCGTGGTAAAAAAAAAGCTAGTTGGATAGTCCTTAGTTCCTCAGCATCTCTTAGCATATGCTAAGTCCTCCAAATTCCGTGTCCTTCTGCGTCGAAATAACTGAATAGCTAAATAGTCGATAGTCCACAGCTTAGGTTGTAAATCCAAGTTTTCTCAGTGTCCGTCATAATCCGTCCTATAAAGTCTGCGTCGAAAAGGGTTCTGGGTGGGAGGGTAGATTAGTTGAATAGTCGATAGTCCGTAGTCCGTGGTAAAAAAAAGAGCTAGCTGAATAGTCCATAGGCCACGGTTTCCTGCGTCTCTTGGCATATGCTAAGTCCCTAAAATTCTGTGCCGAAAAGGGTTCTGAGTTGGAGGGATATAGCGTTCAGGGTTATTCCGTGTCCGTCATAAATAAGTCATCCAAAGTCAGTGTCGAAAAGGG
>JBCCTX010000158.1:0-17856 GCA_039197765.1 Bacteroidota bacterium | reverse complement strand
AGGGGATTTATCAGGGCATTGGGATCTTTCTCAGAAGTCTGCGGTTCCCCACATACAACAGAAAAATCTGGATAAAAGGTTCTGTCAGCAGATTCGATTCGGACTTTTACATCACTACTATAGGTATTACAGGGTTTATCCACTTTATCAATCTCATTCCCTACTAATTTCCCAAAATTTGTTGCCAACTGTCCATGAGCCAGGGTTCCCCCTGCCATAGCAGCAATCAATCCACCGTGGTATTCATACTTCTGCTCTGAAGATGCTTCTAATACAAGATATTCTTTGTAACTGTAGGTAGCTAGTGCTTTTTCCCCCATATCCTGTGTAATTTGAAAACCAAGTCCTGTACAATATACGGAATTTAATATTCCAGGATCTCAATTTTCCGGAACTGAATGGGATGGCTATTGGATTGAAGGGAAATATATCCCGAAGTAATTGCCACCGTATCTCCCTGTATAAAGGTTTTCCCCAGATCGTGATCAGGATCATATTGGGGCGAAGAAAAGGCCAAGACTTTCTCCCCATTGAGCCAATGGCTGATGCTGTCGTCTTTCACTTCGATTTCAGCGGTAACCCATTGATCGCCATGGAAGGTTCGGGAAATACTAGGCATCGTACAAAAATCACGGTTGAGTTCTCCTTCAAATATAACCTTGGTTCCAATGGTACAAATTTGCCCGTTAGGTCGTTCATTTTCTCCATCGCCCCCATGCAGATTGAATTCCAGGCATACAGGGAAGTATTGACCCTTGGCGACAGATTGGGGAGATTGACCGTGATACTGGATACCGCTGTCGCGAAAGCCCCAATTGGGAGCAGCATGTGCCGTATCTCCGACGAAGCGATATTCCACTTTAAGTCTGTAATTATCAAATGATTCATCGAAGTAAAGGGCTCCATAGCGCTGATCATAGCGCTCATAGTCATCGTAGCTGATCTTTAAGATACTATCTTCCACCCGGAAGGTATTGGCATAGTTATCGTTCAATTCATAGCCGTTTATTTTCATGACCCAACCGTCGAGGGTTGCTCCATTGAAGAGGGAACGCCATTGGGGTTCAATACGGTCCATTGGTTGCGTTGGAGTAGAAGGGCCAGTACAAGCCCCGATTACCACGATTAGAAAGAGGAGATAGATTTTTCTCATGTCAATGAATTAACGAAAAATAAGGGTACCAAATTTATCCGGTTGGTGAAAACTTCCTTGTGTAGGAGACCAAGCCATATACTCCAAAGGGCTTTTATCGCGGTTGATCCGATAAAAATTGACCTTCCAGGAAGCATCCTTTAACATCGCTGGAGTAAAATCCTCCACCATTTCAGCAAAGGGTATAGCCATTTCAACCGTCCAACGCTGATCTTGGTCTTTCCTTTGGTTTACCGTTCCTTCTACATGAACGGCTGTTTGAATATCCGCTAAATCCAACTTGGAGGTAGCCGGAACATCTATGTTCTTCGGGTCCACAATGTAACTGTCGTACAGGACATTTCGGGGAGAAACCTCAAATTCTAGGTAGTTGTTGGGTTCTTTGTCAGTATCGATAAAGAACTCTACAGCCTCTTCCTTCCAGAGGTGTTCATCCCTTTGGGTAAAGCTGCTGTGAATATCCTGATCCTTACAACTAAAGGCTACATAGAGGTAGCGGTCATCATAGGCCACCTGAGCATAACTTTCATAAGCGGGATCGCCTATCTCCTTTTTGTCCATACTGTTTTTAAGGTATATTTTGCTAGCCTTCTTATATACTTCCTCATCTAATTTTCCATCTAAACTTAGCGGCTGAGGGCTTCGGACTGCTACAACAGAAGGGGTGCTAGTCCCCAACATAGGAAAAAGTCTCCGAATCTGCTCCTCATTGGGTTGAGCCCCGTATTCGCATATTTGAAAAGCTTCCGCATGTTGAACCCCAGCTGCCACTTCATTACCATACCACTTTTCCAGCATCTTTCGCGTCTCATTGTTGACCCCATTAAATCGCCATTCTTTCAACCACTCCTTGCGCGCAATAAAGTCCTTAGGTACTTGATCCAAAGACTGTGAAGTCCAAGGGAGCCATTCGTAAAATTGGGACACATGGGCGTCTAAGGCGTCAATTTTTCGCTCAAAAACTGGATCGATATTCACGGCTATTTCAGGGATAAAGGGATTGGGTGTTTTAAAGCGATCATGGGAATAGATAAATACAGGGTTTTTCTTTAAGGGAGGCGTATCCGAGGCTACATTGGGTACAATGACCATATAGGCTGCGTCCTGAACGACAAGGCCTGTATTGCGATGGTCGGGGTGGTAGTCGTTGGGTCGGGGTAAAATAACGATATCGGCTTTCCACTGACGTATTTGCCGAATTACCTGCAAGCGCACCTCCAATGAGGGAACAAGTTCCCCATCGTGGTTGTCTAGCACTTCGTACTCGGCGATGCCCAATCTTCGGGCTGATTCCTGGGCTTCTCCGCGACGGCGCTTGGCTAGGGCTCCCCCTCCCATGCTTTGGTGCCCTGCATCACCATTGGTAAGCGAAAGAAACTTGACCTGATGGCCCATGGATGCCCATAGGGCAGCCGTACCGCCTGCATCGATATCTGCATCATCCGGATGGGCGCCGATGACCAGTATGCGAAGGGGTTCGTTCTGCCCATAAGATGTAAAGGCAATGAATAAAAAACTGATAAGGATCAGAAGCAATCGTAAGGGAATTGAGCAATTCATTGGGTAGCAAGTTTAGCGATTGGGCAGAACGGCCTATTGTAATTTAGGGAAATATTTTTTTATGCAATGACTGATCTAATAGATTTGCTTTGCAAAAATATCTTATTTCAGGAGATAATATTATAACTATTTGTCTTCATTATAAAGATAAATAGTCATAAATTTGTCTTTATAATGAAGATAATGTGTCTGATAAAAAGCATATATTCCAGCAGATTATAGTAGACTTTTTTGAGAAGTCATTGGACCATGTCAGATCTAGGAGGCAGAATATTCCAAAGGATATACCCAAAATTATTTCCTTAATGGGTCCTAGAAGGGCAGGAAAAACCTATACAGTCTTTGAAGTGGTTAAAGAATTGAGAAAAAGCATTCCTTCAAATCGACTTGTCTACGTCAATTTTGAAGATGACCGTTTATTTCCGTTAGAATTATCGGATATGAACGATCTTCTCGAGGCATACTACGAGCTATTTCCTAAGAATAAAGACGTATGTGTTTGGTTCTTTTTTGACGAAATTCAGGAAGTACCCCATTGGGAGAAGTTTATTAGACGCATGTTTGACCAGGAAAACTGTCGTATCTACCTCACTGGTTCCTCCTCAAAGTTATTGAGTCGGGAATTGGCTTCAGCTTTACGAGGCAGATCTATCCCATTTGAAATATTTCCCCTGAGTTTCCGTGAGTTTTTGGATTTTCACCAGATTACTTTCAATGCTCATAGTTCCAAAGGTCAAGCCCTTCTCTTGCATCATGCAGGAGAATACATTCAGCAGGGAGGTTTCCCAGAACTATTTTTCTTACCTAAGGAATTGCATAACCGTGTGATCAACGAATACATCGACTTGATGTTATACAGGGACTTAAGTGAAAGATTTTCAATTAAACATCCTCATTTGATGAAATATCTGCTTAAGCATCTTGTCGTTAATATGGCAAAACCCATTAGTATCAATAAGGTATACAACGACATCAAATCCCAGAATTACAAAGCGGGCAAGAATACGGTTTATGACTACATATCCTATCTGGAAGAAGCCTTTATTGTATTACGGGTTGACCTCTGGACCGCATCCATCCGCAAACAAGCGATTAACCCGAGTAAGATCTACATCATAGATCCGTCAATCAAATATGCTATGAGCATCCAGCAAGATACAGGAAGGGTTTTTGAAAACATGATATTTTTGGAACTGCGCCGGCGAGGGATTCACCCCAATTATGTACAAACTAAGCAGGAAGTGGATTTCTACTGGGTAGGCGGTCGTTTGATAAATGCTTGCTATAATTATCGAGAAGCTTCTACACGCGAAAGAGAGATTAAGGGTCTATTGGAGGCCATGGATAAAATGAATCTGGTAGAGGCTGAAATGATCAATTGGGACCGACGGGAAACATTGGTCTTCGGTGACAAGCGCATCCAAGTAAAAGCGGTGTGGGATTTTTTATTAGCGTAAACCGTGATAAGCCCATTTAGGAAATCCTCCTACCCTACAATCCAATCTTTATTCATCACGGGCTCTAGAATTTCCTGTACTTCATCTACAAGATCCCAATCTAGCTCCTCAGAAACCCAGGTGATATTCTGTAGGATTTCTTTGGAGTTTGCTGTACTTACCAGGGTGGTAGGAATAGACTCATGGTGAACTGAGTACTGCATGGCCAATTTCTCTATGGGCATGCCATGCTTGCGGCAATAAGCGACTGCATCCTCGAATACATGCATGTCCTCTTCTTTTACTGGATGCCAGGAAGCAGGGCCTTTGCTCGTAAGCAACCCCATTCCCATAGGCGCAGCATTGATTAAACCTATGTTTTGGGCTTCTACAATGGGAAGGAGTTCTAATAGCCGACTGTCTGATAGGGTATGGTGGTTGTGGCAAATTACGGCTTGAAACTCGTGGCTTTGGAGAATTTCCAAGATCCAATCTACGGGGTAAATTCCGATTCCTATATGTCGGGCTTTGCCTTCTTTCTGCAGGTCAACCAAGGCCTTATAGCCTTCATTCAGCGCTTGCTCCCTGTGTACCCCCCCTTGAAACTCAAAATCGTGAAGGTGGAGGATGTCGAAGTAGTCGACATGTAGGCGTTGCATGCTTTTTTCTACCTCCTCAATTATACGCTGGTAGGAAAAATCAAATGCTTCCGTGCCATATTTACCTGTTTTGGTCGAAAGAAAATATTTTTCTCGAGGAATTTGCTTTAAGGCCTTACCTAATACTGTCTCGGCCTTGAGGTTTCCATAAGCAGGAGCTGTATCAATAAAATTCACCCCATGATCTAGGGCTGTATATACTGTGCGAATAGCTTCTTTTTCGTCTACTTTTTTGAAAACACCTCCTAAAGACGATCCTCCTAATCCTACTTTAGACACCTTTAAACCTGTTTTACCCAATTCATTATATTTCATGTAATGGTTCTTTTACCTCCATGTATCCGTCTCACAAACATTATTTTACAGGCTTGGTCGGTGTACTAAAGGCCCAAATGCTGCGAAGATTCAACAATCAAGAAATCCCAATATAGTCATATTCCTAACAGTAGCCTAAGTCGCTTATTTCACTAGTAGATTTCAATTAAGCCGGTAGAACATACAAATGGGGAGGCAATTGTTGGGTATCGATTGCCTCCCCATATTTCCAAAATTATCTTGAGCTAGAACTGTCTAAAGGCTATCCCTTTGGTCCATCCCATTCTCCTATTCCCATTCCCTGAAGTCCTGCTAGCCGAATAGGCTCCGTAGCATCATTCAAGGCCTGGTAGCCAAAATCCAATCCTGCGATAGTGCGCAAAGGTCTATTTCCTGCGGGCATATCTATGAGCTTTTCGAATATTTCTGCCACGACGCGCGCATCTGTTGGGGCTTCCTCATTCTTGAATAGCTCCATCACATTGCTGGCAAAGCCTTGACTAAACTCGCCAATATGTTGATAGGCTTGGGCAACTTCTGGATCTTCAATGGGAATCATGTTTGCAAAGAAATTGGTATCAAAGGGACCGGGTTCGACGATTACGACGTCTATCCCTAAGGGGGCTAATTCGTAGCGCAAGGCTTCGCTCATTCCCTCTAAGCCCCACTTACTCGCATTGTATACACCAAAGCCCGGAAAGGCTGCCCTTCCAGCGGTAGAACTCACCTGAATAATCAAGCCTGACTTGCGCGTCCGCATACTAGGCAATACAGCCTTTGCCACGCGTTGGGTTCCGACGATATTCAGGTCCAGCTGGGCGAGGAAATCTTCCGAGGAAAAGGCCTCGATAGGTCCTCCGTAGCCACGGCCAGCATTATTGATTAACACATCAATCTCAGGTGCTTGGGCGATAGCAGCCTCTACACTTTCGTCGGATAGCACATCTAATTCCAATACATCTATTGCATAGCCATGGGTACTGGCATACTCTGTAAGTTCATTGGCGGGTTGGGCATTCTTCCCTCCCACATTGCGCATAGTAGCATAGACATGGTGTCCTTTCTCAGCCAAGTATTTGGCAGCGTCATAGCCAAATCCTGAGCTACATCCGGTAATAAGAATTTTCTTCATGATTGGTTACGGTTAATGTTTTGAAATGAGGAGCAAGGTAATTTACAGACAATTCCCTGAATGTAAGATAGGCGCTATAACTTGAAGCTGATTCTTGTCGTAGGCCTAAACATTTAAATTCCCCTCCAAAGTAACCTACAGGCGATCGCTCTGATACCCTTTTTTACTCCTTACATATATATGTATTATTCTATGTGATAAATATTGCAAATATTTATTTTTTTCTAGGGAAATAATTACATCCTTTGTTTGTATAAACATGAAATCTACTCCCTCATGAGGTATAGAAATTACTCCCTCTTGTTCTTAATGCTCGGATGCTTGCTTACGGGTTGTGAAAACCGCTTATTCGAACTTACCATATACCCTTATTTTGACCAAACCTTCATTGTAAGCGAATCTTTTCGCTTTGATGAAGCCGAACAAATCACGGAGGATAAAATAGAGAATGAAATTGACTTGAGTGAAGATGCCGAAATAAAAACCATAGAGATTTCTGCCGTGAGAATCATCGTTACCCCACAATCTGGAAACGAAGCAGAGGAAATTGATTTTGAGGCACAGATCATCACACCTGAGAACGATGTGATCCCCATGTTAGATCAGAACGCAATTAGCGTCAAACTCCCAACTGAATCTGGTGAGGAATTGGTTTTTACCGACATAAGATCAGAGGCTGTGCTTTCTATGAGGCAGACCGCCAATGAATACTTTACAGGTTTTGCGGTTGAACCTTTTGTGATCAGAATTCAAGGAGAAACTACAGATCCTTCTCAAGAAAATATTCGCCTAAATGTAAATGTAGTCGTTGATTTTTCAGTCGTATATGAAGAGTGTATTGAAGTGCCTACGGGTGCTGGAGGAGAGGAATGCAACTCATAACCTAGACGCCCAACGTGAATTTTCGAATGAAACATATCGCTATTCTTTCCCTAATTTGCTTTTGCTTCTTTTTTAGCCACGCACAGGATCCCTTAGATGGTTTCACACAGGCATATACCGAGGAAAATGCCAACGGCTACATCAGTCCGTTGACAGATGCCTTCTTTACCTCCCTCAATACGGGGGTATTTCCTGCGTCTAATGCAGCAGAGGGCCTACACATCCGAGTGGGAGTCGTGGGCACCATGGCGTTTATCCCTCAATCCATGAAAACCTTCTCTGCTACAACTGAAGCTCCCTTTCGCCCAGAGCAAACGGTTGAGGTACCTACCGTTCTAGGGGCTACAGATCCTGTTCAAGTACAAGGGGACAATGGAACTGCCTATATCTTCCCCACAGGCTTTGATGTATCCAGTATCCCACTCGCTGTTCCACAAGCACAAATTGGCAACCTATTTGGGACAGATTTTACCTTTCGGTATTTTGCTGTTAGCCTGGACGAATCCATAGAGGACTTATCTTTCTTTGGACTAGGTGTTAGACACAATTTTGGCCGTTATTTTCCCGATTCTACCCTGGATGTAAACCTTGCTTACATGTACCAACAATTCCAGGTGGATGACTTGATTGATGCTCGTAGTAATCTGATTCAAGTACAGGTAGGTCAAACCCTGGGGATCTTTAGTTATTATGGAGTCATTGGGATTGTACAGGGTTCTTTTGACTTACAATATGACCACGAAGATTCTGAAGGCACGACAGAAATTAACCTGGACTTGGAGAATAATAACAATTTAAAGATTGGCGCAGGAGCAGCCTTGCAAGCCTCTATTGTCAACCTCCACTTAGAAATTAATGTGGGAAGTCCCACAACAATTGCAACAGGCTTAGCACTAGGGCTATAATGGTTAATTTTACCCGGAAGAAATTTCCCATTCATTTCCTAAACTTGGGATAGCGCAAGCACATACAGCTTTCCTGGCTCTAACATAAACTCTACCTTTTTTCTCGCCTTTTCTATTTGTATAGGTTTAGACATAGAAATATTTTTGGGCTCTTTTTCCTGTAAAACGAGGGTATAGGTCCCCTCAGCTAGCAGAAAGAATTCTGCTCCCATATGCCTTTTAGAATCGCCAAAATGATACAGTTCAGCCATAAAACGGGTAGTGGTGGCTTCTTTCACCCATATGGCGATAGCTGTTGAAGGGGTTTGCCAGCGCACTGCATTAGTGGGAAAATAAAGTGCATTGCCTACATTGCCTGTAAGCGTAGAAAAGAGAAAATCTGAATCAAACACTGGGATGGGGGGTTCTATAAAGTAGTTGAGGTAGCTTTTGTGAAAGCTGAAGACCCGATCCGTCCAGCGGACTTCTTCCATAAAACCCGATCGGTTATGAGCCAAGCTCTGCTGATTGATACGCATTTGCTGGAATAGTGGCTTAGTACTTCCTGTCACAGACCATTTGACAAAGCCATTGCCTGCCTGCTCCAACAGATCGTCGTATTGGGTATCTCCTGTTAGCTTGCGGTACTTTGCCAGAACATCAGGCAAAAAAGTATCCATTTTGCTGGCACACCAAGCTTCGCTCCCTTCTTTCAGAAGCTTTGAATCTTGCCCATCCTTTAGGAATTTCCGATATATTCGAGCCATAGAATCGATCGGTTGAACATATGTTTTCTTTCCACTTTTGTAGTAACATAAGAGCAGGGTGTTGACCATCATACGCATGGCACTCGGCCATACGTAGAGAGGGTCCGAGGTATGGTTACCTGGCCGCCACCAATGAGCGGTAGTCCCACCAACCTGACCATCGGGCCAATGAATGGCCGAAGGGATAATTCCAGCGGGTTTACCATTTTCCTCCCGGGTAGTTGCATCCACCCATAGATCCATCCAACGTAAAATGAGCCTACCTACAGATTCGTCATCGGTGCGTTGCCAATAGAGCAAAGCAGGTTGGATGGCCCGTGGATGATACACAGTATCACAGGCCTTTCTCGGATCTGGATCTACAGCACTTACATTAAAGTAAGTGCTTTTAAACTGTAAAAAGCCTCTTTCATTAATTCCTGTCCACTGCGTACGCATGAGTTCAACCAAACGTAAAGCACGCTGTTTCCATACCTGATTATCAGGATCCACATGCATCATGGCCGTACAAGTATCTGCAGAATCTTCCGCCGTATGTTCGACATCTGTCATGATATGGGTGTACCCATCCTTCATGTGTGGCTGTGCAAATAAACCTGAAGATAGGCGTTCTTGAGCAGCTACGACTTTTGGATCTTTAAAGGCGACTAATATCGGGAGCCAGTCGCGCCACATTTCCACATCATCTCCCCAGCCCCCACCGTATTGACCGTCTAGAAGTTGACGCTCATCAATCCACCAATGAAGAATTTCTGTAAGTTTTTCCAGGGTTTCTCGTTGGATATTCGCCCATTCGGGAGCTGAAGGATCGAATTTATGTTCAGCTCTCCAAGGGATTGGTTCGCCCAGATACATACCCATTCGCTCATTCTGTGGAAATGCTTCATGGGCTATTCGAAGCAATCTTTGGGCTTCTTCAAAATAGGCCGTCCGTTTAGTAGGATTACTTTGTAAGGACCCATGCTGGATAACCATTTGAATCAACATCCTCCCACGGTACCAGGCAACTAGTGGAAATAAAGGATCTTCTTCCGAAACTTTAGGCATAACCCAGGTATTCAGGTCAATGGTCCAGTTAAAGAAGTTGTGCAGATACCTGGCCGCTCTGGAACCTTCCCCTGGGCGACTTTCATAGTTTTTCTTCCCATTTGCCCAAGAATCCACTAAGTTCACAACTTCCCGGAGGTTTGCCTGTACTTCCGAGGTTAATCCAGGCAATTCCAAGGCTTTTTCTAAGAATAAAAATCGTACGCGCTCCGTTTGGGCATTCCCTGCCTTTTGGATAAGCGCAAGGTAGGAATCTTGCAAGGGAGAAAGGCCCCAGGAACGAATAAAGGGAAAGCCTATTAGGCCATAGGAGAATCGTTGGGAAAAATGACGTCGGGAGAGCATGGGATACAGATTTTCCTATAAAAATAGGAATATATTTCCTCTCCGAATAGTTCTCCTAAACAGAGATTTATCGTTAATCCTACTCTTTCTCATCCTTCTTAATCCCCCACATCCCGTCTTTAATCCTTATTTACCCGATCCAACTCCTCGGCTGCACTACTCCTACGCGCCTCGCGGGACTTATAATGCTGGTTGCCGAATTTGTAGCTGAACTGGAGGTTGTACTGGGGGCCATCCCAGCGGCTGAAGAGGTCGGTATACATGTTTGCATAACGGATCTCTCCATACATAAAGCGGTTGAGTAGGTTCTGGATGCCAAAGCTGACCTTTCCCTTGCCTTTGAGGATTTCCTTGCTGAATCCTACATCTACCCCGTAAAGCCAACTCACGTTGATGATTCCTTCTTGAGGCCCACTGTTGTACCAACCGGTTACCGTAGAGTTGATCTCACCCGGTAGCATGACTTCTGCCTGGAGAAAGGCCGAGTAATCCCATTTGGATCGGATGAAGGAATCATCCAGGTATTCAGAGTTGTACTCGACATAGTTGGCCATGAAACCTCCGTATCCCGATAGGCCTTTGATGAAACTCAAGGGGAAAAAGAGCCCCGTATTGAAATTTCGGAAGTTTTCCAGGTTCACTACGGTGAGGTTTGCCGCTCCGGTCTCATCGTTCTGCTCGGTCACCTGGACCATTGCATCCTTGGTGTCTTTGAATTCTACGTTGAAAAACGGCTGCTTTTCATAGGTCAGGTTGAATTTCATGCTGTGGGTAAAAGCAGGAGTAAGGGAAGGATTTCCCCTTTCAAACGTAAAGGGATCCAGAAAAAATACAAAGGGGTTCAAGCTCTCATAATCGGGACGATCTATGCGGTAGCTGTAGGCAATGCTTGCTCCCAGCACTTTGGTCAGTTCACGACTCAGACTTGCACTAGGAAAAAACTGCGTAATGTCTCTGGTTAGGGTGGAATCCAAGGTAACCGAATAGCCTTCGGAGTAGCTATCTTCGTAGCGAAGCCCCAAATTTCCCGACCATTTTCCCAGGTTGAAATTGAGTTTGGAATAGCCTGCATATATGGTTTCATCGAATATAAAGTGATTGCTTTGTAGGGGATTGTTCTCCCATTGGCCTGGTTCTCCTTCCTGGGAGGCCATCAGGTTGTTGTCCAAGCGGGCATCACTGTATTTTCCCCCTATTTGCAAGCTGACCTGATCGGAAAAGGGGTGCGTGTAGTCGAGTTTAGAGGTAAAAATATCGGTGGTCCCAGGTTGTAGGTAGCGCTGACCCGGGAAGAAGGCCCCTTGATTCACTTCAATAGAACTCAGGGTATTACCTCCTTCATTTTCGATCCGAACCCAGTTCATATCCAGCTCTAAGCGCTGGCCTGAAGTATCTATGTCGAAGCGATAGTACGGATTGAAGGTCGCCATGGTATAGCCTTCGTCTTTTTGGTTGGTCGTAAGTAAACGCAGGTCCTGCATTTCCGGATCGGCAAAAAGGATATCAGTCGTATTTCGAATGACATTGTCGGAAGACCAGTCCCGATAAGTTCCCGCAAACCCCAGGCGGTGTTTGGAAGTGATATCCCAATCCGCAGAAAGGCTCCCATCATAAGATTGATTGGCATAAGGATTAATACTTACCTGATCGTATATATCATCTCCAACTTTGCGAAAGAGATGCATCTCATCGTAATAGGGATAATCCTTGTAGCCAAAACTCCCTTGTAGATTCAAATTGCCTGCATAGTGGCTTAGAGACAGTCGAGAAGTGTATTTCCAGTCTTCCCCCTTGGCAATTCCCACATTTACCCTCCCATTGGTACCAAAGAGGCTATTTTTCTTGAGAATAATGTTGATAATGGCACCGGTCCCTTCTGCATCAAATTCTGCCCCAGGTTGGTGAATCACTTCTACCCTTTGGATGTTGTCTCCAGGTAGGTCTTTAAGTAAAGATTGTACATCCATGTATTGGGTAGATTTCCCGTTTATCAGAATGGTAACATTACGCTGTCCCGCCATGGTCAGGTTTTCACCTATCACTAGGACTCCTGGCACCTTTTTCATGACTTCGAGCAGGTTGCCATTCAGGCTTGTGCTGTTTTCTGCAACATTTACGACCAAGCGGTCCGCCTTCTGTTCTAAGAGGGGAACCCTTGCTGTAATATCAACCGTATTTAAGACTACTTCTTCTGGACGTAGGGTAAGTGTTAGGGGCTTCTCAGCATCGCCTGGAATTGTAAGTTCCTCGATTTGTACTGGGCTATAGCCTAACATGGATGATTTAAGAAAATAGATTCCTTCTTTAACACCTTTAAACTCAAATTGACCAGATTCGCTAGTCAGGGTTCCTGCTACCAGGGAACTGTCACTCTGGAGGTACAAGGCCACAGTTGCAAAGTAAATCCCCTCTTGTTCAGGGGTTTGGACCTGACCGCTGATTTTGTTTTGAGCCAAAGAAAGAATATGAGTCGCTAGGGTTGCGAGCAAACAAAGTACACGTAGATTCATTGAATGGATGTATTGTAGGTAATTAAGTGCGATAATTGGGAAGATGGAAGACAATTTAGGGCTATAACAGACTATAGATAAATATTTCAAGGAAAAGGTTGCACCCTAAGTTATCCCTCGTCTATTCCACAGGAAAAAGGGATGTATCCAGTTGTTAATTAGAGGTAATGAACTGTAGTTTGGGTCCGATTGGATATTATTCCGTAAACCAACCGAAGGAGAGGTTCACATTTCCCAAAAACTGGTTGAAATCAGAATCATCGTAAAAATCATTGGGTTGAATTCCTAGGACCCCCTGATAGCTTGCTCCAATATCGAGTCGAAACCATTCCAACAAATTGATTTGAACCATGATTTCAGGCATAAGTACCTGGATCTTGTCCGTAAATTCCAATGAAGAAGGTTCAGCAGGAGTCTCTAGCAAGGACTGTCTGATTCTTCCCCAGCCAGCTTTGATCCCTACACTAAAGTGGACCAACTTCTCTGGCATGAAATTGTAGCCCAGCCAAATTCCCCCGTGTTTGAATTGATAGGCCAAGGCTTCCCCACTAATTGCTTCTGTCTCAATTTTCCCTGCTAACCCCATACCATAGCCGCCATAAAAAAAGCGTTGATTAATCAAGGCCCCGCCGCCGCCCCCTATTAGCGTGCTAAGCTCTCCATTGAGAGACCCAACAGATATAAGGAAACTCCCAAAGCCAGACTGGGTAGTATTTTTTCCACTAAAAAGAAATTGGTAGCTAGTGGAATCCTGCGCATGGCCTAGCGAAATCGATAGAATTATCAGGCTATAATACATTGTCATTCGTTTCATGATATACTTCAGTTAGGGACTTCGATTATGAGTTGATACAAATGTGAAAGGGGAAGGAATCCTTTCCTAAAAAAGAGGATAAAGGAAGGGTAAATCGTGTTGAACAGCTTCAAACCTCTATTTAAGGGGAATTTTAAGCGCTAAGCGTCCTTTTTTCCCTTCGTCAGGTTTTTGTGTTCTTTCATCATCTATCTCGAGGGGTTCATCAGGAAGGATCGGATAAGCGAAATAGGAGTCCTATCTTTAAGACATGGAGAAATTCTATGAGCGACAATGGATACAGGAATTCTCACTTTGTGTAATTCTCTACTTCATGATTCGCTTTTCTACGGACTATGGAAATATAGACTTTACCTATATACAGGCTATTATTGATGAGCTGGTAATTACAGGAATGATGATTGTCCTAGCTTACATCAACAACTTTGCGATTTTTCCCTATTTCCAAAGGGGCCAGTACCTTGCGGCCTTTCTACTATATGGGGTAAATATTGGGCTAGGCGTTCTGCTTCACCCTTGGCTTATTGGAGAAATTCATGCGGGGTATTGTAAACTTGCTTTATGTGAGGTCCCTACGTTTGTCATTCCATCTCATACAGTAGCCGGCCTTTTTGCCTTGGTCACTTTTTCGGCTATGGTTTTGCGCATGGCGCGGGATATTCTCCTCCAAGGAACTGAAAATAAAGATGCAGAACTGAAATTGCTCCAATCTCAACTCAATCCCCATTTTTTGTTCAATACGCTCAATAACTTATATGGGCTTGCCGTACAAAAATCTCCTAAGTTACCAGGATTATTGGATCAGCTTTCGGATTTACTCAACTATAGCTTTGAGGATACACAGCAAGAAATAGTACCTGTAGAAAAGGAATTGCGCTATTTGCAGAACTATATTGCGCTAGAGCGAATCCGACTAGAGGACCAGGCTGTTATTAACTTTAGTACGCGTGGAACCCTCAATACTTGCCGAATCGCTCCGATGATATTGACTGTATTTATAGAAAATGCCTTTAAACACCTGGGAGCTCCAATGGGAAAGAAACAGGAAGTACACATTTCTCTCTCCCATATACATGGCACCTTACATTTTACGTGTAAAAACTCTGTAAATAAGGCCAATACTCCGGAAAGCTCCTTACCTAAATACCATGGAATTGGGTTGAAAAATGTCAAGAAGCGCCTAGAGTTGATCTATCCTTCACGGCACAGCCTGAACTTTCAAGAGCATAGTAGCTATTTCACCGTAACCCTTGATCTACATTTATAAATGTCTATTCGATGCATCATAGCAGACGATGAACCCATCGCCAGACAGATCGTGGAGCAGTATATGTCCCAGCTTCCTCAATTGGAGTTGATAGGTGCCTGTGCAAATGCCTTTGAAGTTTTGGAAATGCTTCAGCAACAACCCGTTGATCTGCTATTTTTAGACATCAATATGCCCAACTTTTCCGGAATTAGCTTGATCCGCAGTCTGCAACAACGACCTGAAATAATTCTTACTACAGCTTATCCTGAATTTGCCCTAGAGGGTTTTGAACTTGCCGTGGCGGACTACCTGTTAAAACCCTTTTCGCTTGAACGTTTCATTATGGCGGTAAATAAGGTTCGAGCAAAACTTTCTACGAAACCTGACCTACCACCTGCTCCTACTTCCCATGACAGCCATTTTCAAAAGGAGATACCTACCCATATCACCCTAAAAGTGGACAAAAAATGGATTCGATGTCCCCTTTCAGATATTTATTACATAGAAGCCTATGGAAACTACATTAAAATCCATCTTTCAGATACCTATTTACTCGTAAGTCAGACGCTCACTGATTTTCTTTCCCGTTTACCCCAGAAAGATTTTCTCAGGGTTCACAAGTCTTATGTTATCCATTTCAAATACCTCACAGCCTTAGAAGGGAACACCGTATTTCTTGAAAAAGCAAAGCTTCCTGTAGGTAAAACATTCAAAGAATCCGTCCTGAAAAGAATTCAAGATGAATAAATTATTCACCTACCTTCTGGGTAATAAGGTTTTACAAAATATCCTTGTCTCTCTTGCTTTCATAGTGTGGTTTCGACTCATGATGAATGGAGCTGGAGGCTTTTCTTCCATAGAACAATTTGGACTGATTTTCATCCTTGTTTTCCCCGCTATTTTCCTCTCTGTCCTCAACAACTACTTTGTGATACCCTATATACAGCAACGGAAAATCCTGCAGGCTTCTTTAATTTATATACTTATCATAGGGCTGGGAAGTGGACTATTTACCTATTTCGCCGAGTATATCCATAGAGTATTCTGCATGTTTACAGTCTGTGAATTGACAATCGATGAGATCCTAGTGTCTTCTCTCCAAATTCTTTCGCTGAGTGTGTTGGTTTCCCTACTTGCGCTTGCGTTGAGAATTACGAGAGATTATTTGATGGATCAACGCGCAAAAAAGGAAAGAGAATTAAAGCTGCTGCGGTCTCAACTCAATCCCCAGTTTTTACTAGATACACTCAACAAATTTTCTCACATGGCCTCAATACCCTCGGAACACCTTCCCCAGTTAATGCTATCCTTATCGACCTTACTTCGCTATACCTTATACGAAAGTAAGGAAACCTACGTCTCACTGGCAAGGGAATTTGAGGCGCTCAAAAACTACATAAACCTCAAACGCACTTATTTCCCTATAGAAATTGAGGTTTCAAAAACAGGAGAATTAGACGCCCAACAAATCGCTCCCATGACCTTAATTTCCCTCCTAGACAATACTTTTGCACAAGTATCTGCGCCCAAGTTCGCTGCAAATAAGCTAACCATAGCCCTCGCTGTAGAATCATCGGCGTTGGAATTTTGCTGCAAATATTCAGGTGGAAGCGTTTCCCAAACCCTCAACCTTCAACCCATCAAAGACAGGATGGATCTCCAGTATCTCAATCAATATGAACTAGATACAAATTTGCAACAAGGCACCTTTTTGTCCCTGCGATTAGGCTTGTGATAAACTTCCCACTTTTGTAAAGATGGGAAACTGTACCCGGAGGCTACCTTCCCATAGCTTTCTCTCCCGAATTTGTTGAATGAGAATCGGTACAGGGTTTTCCTCATGCGCTTGTAGATAGGTCTGTAAACTTGACCAAGTCCGCAGATATCCTTCAAATTGTTCTACGGTCCAATGGGCTTGAATCGCAAAGGGTTCAGGAGGATCCAATAGGTCGAATGGAAAAGCAATCTGTGCATAATTTTGGTCGACATGCTTGCGCTCAGGCGCCCAGTAGGGTCCAATAATATCTGTGTAGTAATGATCCAGCAGGGGATCAATTTCTGGATGAATTCTCAACAAGCTATAGCCCCAAACGGCTAAGATGCCTCCAGGCTTTATTACGCGCTGTACTTCCTTAAAGAAAGGTTCAAACGCAAACCAATGGAGGGCTTGGGCCACTGTAATCAAGTCGAACGTATCATTCTCAAAAGACGTAGCCTCACTTTGCATTACTTGAAAATGAACATTATCTAACTTAGGCGCCTTCTCAATCTGAGCCTGACTTATATCTGTAGCTTGGACCTTTTGGAAGTATTGGGCAAGTTCCGAGGCAACTTGTCCATTTCCTGTTCCACAATCCCACCCTTCATTTCTTTCAGGTACTAAGCTCAGAATCCAATCATAAAGGGCTTGGGGATAGGTAGGCCGGAACTTGGCATAGAGGCCGGATTGTTGGGAGAACAAATCTTTAGGGGTATTCATATACTACCAGATTTATTATGCTAAACACTATTCTCGCAGTTACTATAAAATAGACTTTTTTTATTTGGCGTCCTAGTGTGAAGGCGTTATCCACAGACTAAATGAAAACTTATTTAAGTAATTGAAAATCAAATATTTAATAAATATTAATTTTGTGTATAACCTGTGAAAAACCCAAGGGGTTTGTTGAGAGGGTTTTCCACAGCTATGTGAATTCCACAAAAATTAGTGGATAACAAATCTTATCCATAACCTTGGTGGAAAGTCTTCCGTTTTATTAACACCCCCACGTAAACTCAGCGCAAAACACGGGTCAAAACCCGAGCATTCATACGAATATGCAAAATCGGGTAATTCTTAGATATATCGGATCCTTGAGATTTCACCTGAAATAATTTTCGACCGCTTTTTTTTATTAAATTGCTATTTGCCTAAGATGTCACTAGGAAGCTGGTAAGTGTGCAGCTGCAGTTTGAGATTTTTACCAATGCTGTTCACTAAATCGAGACATGATGAGGCAGTCCATCAAGTTCACTTCGACACAGCTGAAGAAGAGAGTAAAATTAGGGACCGTATTTATAATTTATAATTTTGTCTCAATTCAGATTAACTTATAAAAATTTT
>JBCCTX010000157.1:0-17902 GCA_039197765.1 Bacteroidota bacterium | reverse complement strand
TGAATACTAAGGTCCAGCGCACATCGGGATTATCGGCTAGTGCCTGCTTAACATATTCATACTGCTTATCGTCCACATAGGTATTCTTTCCTCCACTAGCTACTGCCCTTTCGCTGTTAATAGCCAGAAAAAGTACATCTTTGTATACAAAATGATAGTAAGAAGGGCCTAATCGCTCTTCCCATTTGCGAGCCATAACAGGGTTGGTATAGTCGTGATTTCCTGGTACGTAAAAGAAAGGCATTTCCAACTCATCGATAAAGCCATCAAACTCCTCCCACTGCCGGTCAATTTCAACTTCATCTTCTGTATATCCTTCTATTAGGTCACCGACACTCATCACAAATTCTGGCTGAAGCAGGTTTAGTTTGCGTACTCCATCCAGAAATACCCCAGGGCGATGCCCTCCGGTACGATCTGTAACGATGGCAAACTGGAACTGATCTTCAGAGTCGTTTAGCTCAAGATGGTTCCAAGGCTGCGCATCTCCCTGTATGTCTATTACAATTTTAGCGGTTTCCTCCTGGCCCACTAATACGTTCAAGAGTAGAAAGCCGATGATTCCAAAAGTAAAAAGTGATTTCATAGGATTACAAGGTTAAAAAATATAAACTCGAAGTTCGCCTGTAAATGTTAGATAGGGATTACCTAGGGATGAAAAAATAAGATAAAAAGTTTTTAATTGTAAATTACTTGTAATCTCAAATTTTTTCCCAAATATGACACAAACTCTCTCTATACCTCATCGATTTTGTGGTCCTCCCAATTCAGCGAATGGGGGATTTACCTGCGGGATGTTGGCAAAAGAGTTAGGAGGTATTGCAGAAGTTACCCTTCGCAAGCCTACTCCGATGGATAAACCCCTACATATACGTCAGGAAGGGGAAATGGTAGCCCTGATGGATGGAGAGGTTCTCATTGCCACTGCGAAACCTGGAAGGATAGATTTTTCTGCGCCTGAAAATCCTGGCTTTGAAGTAGCGGAAGCCGCAATGGAAGCCTACATTGGATTTCAGGACCATCCTTTCCCTAGCTGCTTTGTTTGCGGCCCACAACGTGAGAAAGGAGATGGACTCCGCATTTTTGCTGGGGAGATTCCCTTAACCAATATAGTGGCCTCTACTTGGATTCCCAATGCCTCCCTAGCGAACGGAGAGGGGAAAATAGACCCCACATACATGTGGTGTGCCTTGGATTGCCCGGGTTCCTTTTCCTTGATTCGACAGATGACACGGGTGGCTGTTTTGGGTAGAATGACTGCTGAAATACGAGAATCTATCGCGCCAGAGGAAAAGTGTGTCGTGATTGGCTGGGACAAGGGCAAAGATGGGCGTAAGGCCTTCGCGGGTACAGCCCTTTACAATGAAGCGGGTGAATTATGTGCCGTTGCACATGCTATTTGGATTGAGATTCCCTCCTAAAATGCAGCAAACGGACATAGTCATCATCGGTGCAGGACTCTCTGGGCTAACATTGGCCTATCTCCTACAAGAACAAAAAATACCCTGCAAAATACTGGAAGCCCGCGATAGAGTTGGCGGGAGAATATTCACAGATTATCAGGAAAATGAAGCCCCCATTGAGTTGGGAGCAACCTGGTTGGGGAAGAATCATCCTAGCTTAATCGAATTGCTAGAAACCTTAGGCCTGCCTTTGTTTCCACAAACCCTGGGAGATACGGCCATTTACGAACCCATTTCTACGAGTCCTCCCCAACAAGTAGCCTTACCGCCCCAAGAAGAACCCAGTTTTCGAATTGCAGGGGGTAGCTCCCGCTTAATTCATACCCTGGTGGAAAAATTACCGCCGAATTGTATTCAATTGGCAGCGCAAGTCTCGAAGCTACAGTTTGTAGGAGACCTGGTAGAAGTTCACAGCTCAAGAGGGATATACCAGGCCCAAAAGGTCATTTCTACCCTACCACCCTATTTGTTGGTATCTACTGTCGATGTTGCCCCTGCCTTACCAGAATCCCTTGTAGAAATAGCCCGCCAAACCCATACCTGGATGGGAGAATCCATAAAGGTTGGTCTCAGGTACACCGAGCCCTTTTGGAAACATGCTACCTACACAGGAACTGTATTTAGCAGTGTAGGTCCGTTAACCGAGCTTTACGATCATTCCAATGTAGAAGGCACCCACTTTGCGCTAAAAGGCTTTCTCAACAGTGCCTACCATGCAACCAGTCGAAAAGAACGAATCCAAGCCGTTCAAAAGCAACTGAACCGGTATGTCAGTCCTGAAGTCAAGACTTTTTCCTCTTATATAGAATGTGTTTGGCGTCATGAGCCTTTCACCTTCTTTCCATATGAAGGATATATCCTCCCCCATCAGAACAATGGAAATCCTATTTTCCGGGAGGATTTCTTCGACAGCAAGCTGATTATCGCAGGCTCAGAAACCTCTCCTAGGAATCCAGGCTATATGGAAGGAGCCATCTTGAGCGCAAAACTTACTTTTGAGAAATTAGTTCAAGTGTAATATAGTAGGGTACTCCCTACCTCAATCCAGCGCTTGACTATGAAACTATCGACCTTCACTATCTATGGGATCTTCCTGGGTATTCTTTCCAATACCCTGCAAGCACAAGTAGATACGGAATTTTGGTTCGTAGTACCGAAGGTTTTTTCTGAATCTGGTGAAATCCCCTTGACCCTTGTAGTTTCTAGTATTGGAACTGCGGAGTCTGTACAGATCTCTCAACCTGCAAACCCAGCATTCCCTTCGCTATCCGTTAGCCTAACTCCCTTTGAAGTAGAAATCCTAGATTTGACAGAATACCAAGAAGAGCTCGTCAATACGCCTGCCAAGATTGTGCTAAACAAAGGCCTTCATATTCGTTCTTCTGGTCCTATTATGGCTTATTTTCATGTCGAGCACCCTACGAACCAAGACATTTTTACCCTTAAAGGAGAGGATGCACTAGGAAAAGCGTTTTTTATCCCAACGCAAACCGATTTTCGCAACCGCTTTGGGAGTTCTTCCTTTAATATAGTGGCAACAGAAGACCAGACTGAACTCCAGGTTACTCCTTCTAGCCCAAGTATAGGCTTTGGTAATGGAACACCGTTCCAAGTTTCCCTCGACAAAGGCCAAACCTATACCTACAGTGCCTCGGGACCAGAGGCGGAAGACCACCTGGCAGGCAGCCATATCCTTTCGAATAAACCGATTGCAGTTACGGTGTCTGATGATGCTATCGTAAATGAAGGAGGGAGCGATTGGGACCTGGTAGGAGATCAATTACTCCCCTTAGCGCAGGTAGGAACCGAATATCTCGCCATGCGAGGAGATGCCACTACGGAGCGTCTGTATCTGCTAGCCACCCAGGAGGATACAGAAATCTATCTCCCAGGCACTTCCCAACGCGTCCAATTACAACCAGGAGAAACGCACGCCCAAACCCTCACGCAGGCAAGTTTATATGTAGAGAGCAATAAGCCTGTTTATGCCTTTCAACTCTCAGGCTATGAAGACTCTCCAGCAGGAGCTATCCTCTATCCCCTTTCTTGTACAGGTACAGATATTGTCAAATACGTTCGGCCAGATGGAATCAATTTTATTAAATACCTATTAACCCCCACAGAAAATATATCCTCCTTCAAACTGAATGGCTCTGACAATGTAGGGCCTTTTTACTTTTCTCCTGCTGCTTCTACCAATCAGGAATGGTCCATAGGGCGTGTTGAAGGACTGGGGGGATTTACCACATCGACCAACCAGCTCAACAATACCGCCGGAATTTTTCACATGGGAATGGTTGCCACAACTGGTGAAGGAGCGAGTTTTGCCTATTTTTCGGATATCCACCCCAGCTCTACGAGTCAAACCCAATATGTATGTTTGGATCAAGGAGCAGAACTTATGATCCGACCGGGAATGGAGAATCCTACGTGGAGTTCTGGAGAAAACAGCCAAACGATTTTAGTAGATAGCCTCGAAACCTATTGGGTTGAAGGAGAAATTGCGGGTTGTACGGTTCGAGATACAATCGAGCTAAAGGAGATTCCTCGTAATTGGGGAGTGGACACCCTATTGTGCCCAAATGAAAGCCTTGAGATTCAGCTATTGGAAGTAGGCGGAAGCTACCTCTGGGAAGATGGCGAAATAAAGACTTCCAGATCCTTATCTGCTGGGGATACCCTAGCGGTTCAATTGTCGACTGAGATGTGTACCCTGGAAGATACCATCCGATTGGGGCTCAGGGATCTACCCCAACTATCTCTCGGACCAGATACAAGTATCTGTACAGGTGATAGCCTCCTTCTAGCACCCAGGAATCAAGCAGGAAACTTTACATGGCAGGATGGCCAAACTACCCCTGAATACGTTGTCTTTGAAAGCGGAAGCTATTGGGTAGAGCAAAAAATACAGGGCTGTAGCCAACGAGATACAATCTTCATAAGAGAAGCGATTGCTGCGGACGTCCAACTCACAGATACGAGCCTCTGCCTAGGAGATAGCCTAGTATTGGCTATTGATCTAGCGCAACTTCCCTTTCAATGGGAAGACGGCTTTACAGAAGCCATTCGGTCAGTAACCCAGTCGGGCATTTACACAGCTTATGTACAGGGAGACTGCCTTTCGGCCCCCTACAGTTGGGAAGTACAATTTGAAGATTGTTCCTGCAAGCCCTTTCTACCCAATGCATTTAGTCCCAATAACGATGGAATTAATGACATTTTTTTCCCAGAACTATCTTGCCCACTAGAATTCTACGAGCTCACCGTTTTTAACCGTTGGGGGGAAATAATTTTCCAAAGTCCAGATCTACAGCGAGGATGGCAGGGACAAAACGGCTCCTGGCAGGCTCCTGAAACAGTTTACTTTTACCAAATTCACTTCAAAAGTTCGAAAGAAACGGAACCTAGGATGCTAAGCGGACAAGTATTGTTACTCCGCTGAATAGATTGTTCTTCTGATAGAGAGGCAGTTTCATTCAGTTGACCAGTCAAACTTCTTGGGATATATAAATATGTGGTACCTTTATACCCATGAGAGAATTCTTCATTCTAGGGCTACTCCTCTGCAATATAGGCTTCGCCCAAGACCTAAAGCTCTTATCGCCCGATTATTCTTTTGAACCCCATACCGTCTATCTATTATTTGGAGATCAGGTTAAGCTTCGTTCTGGCCCAGGAACGGATACGGATGTGCTGGATTTACTCGCTATTGGTACATCAGTGAACATACTGGAAAAAATGCCTCAAACCCAATTCTTCAAGGGTTTGAAATCGCATTGGTATAAGGTAAAGGCAAAACAGCAAGAAGGATATATCCTAGGAGGACTCATCAGTTTGGACCATGTATCTCTGGGCGATGCAATATTTGTGATAGGACTGAATAAAAAAGGAGAGGAGTTGGCTGTAGAGGTACGGACCATCCGACAAAAGGACGCTGGAGCCTATGAAGAACTATCTGTTTCCCTACCTACCTATTCGTTTGAACTAAAAGGGGAGGCAGTTAAAGGTATTGAAGGAGTAAACAATGCTTTGGTAGTTGATTTCTTTGCCGAAGCTTGTGGGGTAAATAGTGGAGGAACCTATCTATTTGATACAGGAGAAGAACTTATCGAAGCTTTTAGTTTTATTCAGGCTTCAGATGCAGGGGTCTATTCCATTGAAGAAACCCTCATTTTTCCCAATGCACCAGAGGGGCGAGAAGGAAAGATCCTGTTTACCTCTAAGACCCAAGAATTACTGGACGAGGAAACCAATTGGATCTCAACTAAATGGATTGAGCGAGAATTGCAATGGGACGGATATAAAATTGTTCCTGACTTGAGAGCAGAGGAATAAGTTTTTTTACACTCCTACTTTCCATCCCTACTTCCACAAGGCCCAGACAGCGTCATTTCCCTGAACAGCATGACCCGGTTTGGGATGGGCCTTGTTAAATACACTTAAGCTTTCCCGAGACATAAGAGATTCCTCTTTTTCGTGGAGCTTTCCCTCGGCATCTTTCAATGCCTCCAGGGATAAACCCAAATGCTTGGCCAAAAAGGGATAGACCGCCTTCCGCTTATTGATCCCATAGCTGTGGCCTTCCGCTGCCAGATGGACATTTTCTACCTGTTCCTCAGCATCGTACAAGCTGTATACATGCTGGATGTAGGGAAACTCTACCTCCGGGGTGTGTTGGGTCCAGTCCTCCCCATCAGATACCAGGAGCATCGGCTTAGGGGCCATAAGTGCGGCAATTTCCACATTGGAGGTTTGGTGGACTTCGCTTTTGTGTATAGGCATTCCGCTCTCACACATACAGCCTCCAAAGAAGTGCGCAGATACTTGCACCACTGGAACGGAAACCGCTATCCGAGAATCGATAGCAGCTAGTAAGAAGCTTTGGGTTCCCCCTCCTGAGGCACCCGTTATGGCTAATTTCTCTGAATCAATCTCAGGTAGGGTAAGCAGAAAGTCTAGCGCACGCATACTGTTCCAAGTTTGGAGGGCAACCCCTTGGGGATGATCGTGATCCACCTGATCGCTATCTCCATAGCCAATCATGTCATAGGCAAATACGATGGCTCCCATCCGAGCTAGGTTGGCACAGAGCCGCTGCTTGTCGGCTCTGAATCTCCCGTAGTCATATTCCTCCCTCCAATGACCATGAGGAGAAAGAATACCTGCCAATTTTCCAGAATATTCCAGCGGGCGGTATAAATTTCCTGTAACAAAAAAACCAGGTAAACTTTCTATCGCGACGTTTTCTACCGTATATCCCTCTCGAATTTGCTTGCCTTGAATAAGGGGATTGAGGGGCGTAAAAGCAGGCCCCTGATCTAGTTCTGCACCTGCTATAATTCCTGAGCGGATAATCTCTGCACGTTCTTCCCATTCTTTCCGAGCGTCCAAATCGGCTAGCCAAACCTTATGGAGAGAATCAGCCTCTGCCTCTTCAAAATAGGATCCCTGACATACATTTGGTGGTGTGCTTGAAGTAGCAGCAGGGGTAGTATCTGGCGAAGTACAATTCCATGATACAGCACATAAAAGTAGACAGCAAAAAAATTCAATGGAAAAAACACTCATAGGTCTGGGAATTTTGGGGTAAAAATTCTTACCTGGGTATGATAAATTAGTAAAATACATTACATCTACGTATTTTTCTAAAACCAATTGGTTGAATTTGCGTTCCTTTTTGAAAGCGAATAGCTTAATATATCAACGCGTCAATTATAATACAGCACAATAAAATATTTTCCCTGCCTATGGCTTAAAACTGTACCCTACGTCTCTTGTTACACATTAATATCCATCCCATGCGCAACTTGAAAGGATTATTGTTTGGCGTTAGGGTAGCTTCCTTATTGCTCATTTGTCTGTTTTACTTTTCCACAGTTTTTAGTCAAAATGCATCCTCAGCATCGGCGACTCTTCATTTTCCTCATTCTATTTCTGGTGGCCATGCCCTCTTTGGTATTCCTCTATTGACTACTGAAGAAACTCAATCTATTGGGATATATGATGCACAGGGTAACGTCGTACCTGCCGATGTATTTCCCTTACAAAATTGGGAAGAAAATGGCGAAAAATGGGCTTTAGTAGCATTTCCCGCTAGCCCGATAGATACAGAAAGGCAAACATATACCCTTCGTACAAGCAAAGAGGTCCCTCAAGTAGAAGAAAAAATCACATGGGAAGCCTTGGGAGAAGATGCTTTTGCAGTCAGTAACTCCTTTTTCACCCTCACCCTCAATTCCAAGGGGCTACAATCTATAGGAAGTTCCACAGTAGAGTCCACAGCCGTGCAGGGAAAGGCAGGAATTCTGGAAACTGGAGCCGAGAGCCCCCTTTTGGATGGATATGCAGGATCTGTAGAATTATTATACAATGGGTCGCTTTACAAAAAAGTCAGACTCACAAGAGAGCTGGGTAAGGGAATCCTGGTACTCCAGGAGTGGGATCTTTTTGCCAATTCCCCTTATATACGCTGTCAGACACGATTGGTGAATACGGGGGCAGATCCCATATCACTTAATGGAATGTATCCCTTGGAAATAGCATTCAAATCGGCCATAAATAATGCTATTCTAGGTCTTACGCCTGAAAAGACCGCTGAAGGAAAGCAATTCTCAATACACCAGGGATATCACGATTGGCTTGCAGCGCTGGATAACGCCGAAAATATGCGCGGAAATGCAGGTACGCTGGAAGAATGGGTAGCGGTAGAATTGTCAAATGGACTTAAGGTCCAATGGGTATTCCCTCATTTTCAGGAAATGGCGGCCCAAGCTCCGGACCGTGAGAGCCTCATGTCGCTCAAGCAAAATACCTTAAAGGTTCAGCACTATAAAGCCTTTGAAGGGACACAAGATTCAAAAATCGGCTTGACTGCTGGAAGTGCAAGAAGTTTCACCTATTGGATGGTCGTAAATCCCGGGGAATCAGATTGGAAGCTTCATGCTTCTCATGCCAAAGCGATGCCTTATGTGAGCTATGAAGGAGATTATCTCAGCAAATCTAGTCTGCTACCAGAAAACGCGGCAGGTGATACGTACGACAGTTTGGTAAGGGAGCTCATCGCTCCCATAGGTCAGGCAGCTTCCTTGCGGGACAGTCTTCCTATAGCTTCGCCCTTTCCCTTACAAGGACTGGATTATGGGTGGAACAAAGCTGCCCAGGATCAGCTGCTTTCTACAAATAATACCTGGGATATTAGCCTAGCCCTTACCCAAACCTATTTGCGGACAGGCCATGAGGCCCTTGGAAGAGCCGCTTTTAGGTATGCCTTACTTCAGGCTGACCAAGGCGTGAATCGAAATACCTACAGCAACCTTCCGCCAAATCATCCCTCGTATAGTGAGCAAGTGGAAGGATTACTCGCTGCCTATCATACATGGGGAGAACCTTGGTTTTATGAGTCTGCTCAGATCTTGGCTCAAAAAGCAACGGGTAGAGGGGATCGAGGATCGGGAAACGCTGAAGTAGTCCCTTCCTTGAACTTTTTACAGCAGGGTTCTATGGGGAAAAAAATACAAAATGCAGAGAGCGATTTGGCTGCACAGGCCTACAATGCCTATCGGCAAACTCTCTCCTATGCTCAATCCCAGAATACAGCTTCCTTTTACATAGCCAATGCGGCGTGGTTCGGCCTGGTAGAGGGAGCTCATGATACTAGTAATACGGCCAGTGCGTTGACCATGGCTCAGGGCCTTCCCTATTTTGCCGGTCTGGCAGAAGGATCCAAGAAACCTTTTGTTATTCGAGCCAGTGGTGAGGCTTCCGGAACGCTCTCCTACATTCGGCTCAGCCCCTCCATCACCTGGGATGGCAAGACCTTTACATTTGCCCTGCAGCGCAATCCCGAGATTAGTGAACCCGTTCCCGCACACACTGGGGCAATACAGATTGAAGTATTCATGCCTGTTCAAAAGGTAAGTTCAGTCAAAGTTGGGGGAAACAAGGTAGAGTATTCCTTTGACCCCAATACGTCAATCCTTAGTATTCCGCTACTTCCTGCAGGCCGTATGACAAGCTATCGAATTGAGGTTGGAGGCAGGTAGGGATTGCCAGATCTATGGAAAATCTGATCGCGTATCTGTCTCAGTATTCTGAAGTATCGGTGCCATTGTCCCAACGCATTTCTTCCTATGTAGAGAAAGCCCCTTACAAAAAAGGCATGCATCTACTAGAAATTGGGGATACGGCAAAATACCTATATTTCCTTGAGTCTGGATTCGCGCGCGGGGTTCGGAGGGTGAATGGAAAACTCATAAGTACTTGGTTTTGGAAAGAAGGGGACCTTGTGACATCTATCTATTCCTTTTTGAAGCAAGAACCCACCGATGAGGGAATTGAGCTATTAGAGGATTGCCGGGCATATAGGTTGAGCTATTCGGACCTACAATTGCTGTATGAAGAATTCATTGAATTTAATATCATCGGTCGGAAAACCCTCGAAGCATATTTCCTGAAAGCAGGTGAGATTACTTATGCCTTGCGCAATTTGACTGCAATAGAAAAATATGAGTATCTACTAGCGCTTCACCCAGATATCTTTCAACGAACCACCTTAAACAACATTGCTTCCTATTTGGGAATCAGTAAAGAAACTATGAGTCGTATCCGCAAGCCCTATCGCAATTAGTTGACAAATATCAATCGTATATCAGGCTAGAAGGCTCGATCTTTGGTAAAATCCTACTAAAAGATCATGAAATACTCTTCCTTAGTCATTTGCTTAGCCTCTTTCCTTACGAGTTGTATTCCCAAACCCAATCCTTATCCCTATAAAGCAGCTGCTGAAATTCGCGAGGAAGCAACTCAAATTTCGGTTGATTTAGAGGCCTATATCATTGGGTGGTTAGAGCAGATCAATCCCCCGCAAATTCCCGATTCGCTAATCCCGGATGGAGTAGTAGATGCAGAATCTTTTGAATTGATCCATCCAGACAGTGCTAGCTTTGAGGACACTTGGGTCTGGCGATATGCCAAGGCAATTGATACAGACAGTCTATATAATAGCCTTCCCGACCCAAATGTAACTTACCTCTTACTGGGCCCAGCCTTAGCTCCGTTTGGGAGCAAACTTCATGTAGAAGGAGCATTTCCTCATTGCAGGTTTTTCAGCTTGCAGATGACTCCTCCCCTATCTGGAGAGGAATACAACTATGACCGAGCCTTTGGTCCAGCCGAAGTAAGTATTGCCGATGTAGATATTGACCCCTTACCGGGACATGTGAATCCCTTTAGAATGGGTACAGACCGCAATGCAAGCCAACGATCCTTCCACGTTGTATTTAATCTCTCTATAGGAAATCCCGTAAGCTTGAGTGGGGGAAATTTCGCTCCTCCCTACCGGTATGCAGGTAATGAACGATACGGAGGCTTACTACAATACCAAGGCCCTTGGGGAATAGCAGGAGGCTTCGGAGGAATAACCCCTGGAACAGGTGCTTGGCGGATGGGTTCCCTTTGGGTGAGGATCTATGCTCCTGATGGGCCAGATCCCTTAGGTGATGTAGCCCCTCCACGGGTGTACTACGAATTACCAGATGGAAGAACCTACTTTGTAAAGGCCAATTTCAACTCTTTGAAGGATCGGGTAGATAAAACAGTCCCTGCACAAAAATCCAAAACCTCTGCCAACAAAAACATAAGCCCAGATTTGGGATGGCAAAAGTCTTATGGGGTCCTTATGAATATCCTTGTGGGAGTTTCTCAAGTAAATGGATGGTTACACCCAGATACGATGGAAAAAATCAGGGCGGTTGACTTAGGGGCTACAGGTAGGAGTCAGTTTGCTACCCCCCCTAGAAATTACGAAGCCCATGCAACCGTAAATAATTATACCAGTTACTTAGGGAAATTCGTTCGCCTAGATGAAGGAGAGGTAGCTGTATTCACGGGTAAGCTTCCTACCTTTCCAGATACCCGATCAGGCATGGCTACCCTGGAAGATGCCCAATGTAGGTATTGGTCCCTGATAGGCTATGACAATGACCCCTTCTTTGAGGCTCCAGGATCTGCAGTTACTGGGATCATGGATGATCAAGTAATTTTGGACGAAAGTCGCAACTATATCCTCGCATTTTCTAGGCAGGAAGATAGACCAGTTAATGCCCTACCTGAACATAGGGTCAGTTGGGTGGACTGGGGACCTACGATGGATTTGGGGTTCATTATAAGAACCGTCACCTTAGGGACTTCCTGGAACTTTAGCCAATCCCCTACGGCACCCAGTTTGCCCTGGTCGACGGGGAATTTGGCTTCGCCCACTTATGATTCTACCTTGATCAACCAAAACTGGCATAAGGGATATTTGGGTTGTTATCTTCCTCGACTACACATTTTGACAAAAGAAGCATTTGAAGCCTTGGGAGATGATTTCCATGTAACAGACATACCTATTTGGATCCACGATCGTCCCGAAATCGGTTTGAGTGAGTCGCTGAATCTCCCCATTCGGGCTTCTTCTACCAAGGGAAATACCGAAAAATTTGCCATTTCCCACGCCAATGATGCTGACTATGAATCTGCCTGGTCTTCACAGAACCTGTCACGCCAGCGACAGGAGGAGTGGATTGAAATTGACTTGCTGACAGAAAAACGAATAACTGGACTTAAGTTCTCCTGGGTTCTGTTTGCCCATGCAACAGATTACCAAATACAAGTATCGAGTGATGCAGAAAACTGGGAAGTTGTGTATGAAACCTCTCAGGGAAAAGGGGGAATTGTAGTTGTGGATCAACTTCGAGACGTGGTAGGACGCTTTGTTCGGATCAACCTACAGCGCTCTACCTTATTCAACTATGGGTTAAAGAACGTGGAGGTATATGGACCTCAAACAGAGTGCTTTACAGAATCAAACGTACCTACAAAGGGTAGCCTTCTTTTAGGAAACTCCCTAGGCATTTGGTTAGGAATTAAGACTTAGTAATTTGAGATGGAATAACAAACCTATATGTACTACCAGATAATTATCCCCCTTTCTTTAATTCTCTTTTTTACTCCAGACCCTTTTCATTCATCCCTAGAAAAGAGGAAAATGGAAGCCTTTTCTAGGGAGAATCCGAATATTCATCAGCCTACCAATGCGACGACTCCAATTCCCTGTGGAGATATCCTTGAAGAATATGCAGAAAAGCCTCCAGCCCTAAATTTTGTAAATTGTACCCTTGGAGAGCCCCTTTCCCAAACTGTGCTTACAGCTACCTATCACGTATCAGGGCAAGCCAGCTGGGAAGTAGAGGAATTTCTTGTAGAAACCTATGGAATGGGAGCTTTGAAATGGGTGTGCTGCGGCTGGGAGAATGGGGGGCAATATGGAAGTTTCAACCACGAAGTTATCAAGGCTGCAAACCCCAACAACAGCGCTATTATCTCCATGTATGGAATGCATGAATACGAGGACGAAGCTGGTGTGAGTCACTTAGAGATGGACCGCAACAAGGTTCCGTATTTTGTGGTTCTAGTTGAAATCGTTGAGGCGTGAGTAATTGGCCAATTGAGTAAGCCCGTTTTAAGAGATGCTCACTCACTGCCTAACAAAAACCCCTCCATAGTAACTCCCAGTAGGCCTTCCTTCCCGATCGTATTGGCGAGATTTCAGCTCATACATGTCATCTGAAATCCAGGTGTAGGTATACATCCTATAGGTTCCAGGCGGTTCTCCCTCAAATTCAATTTTCAAGTGAACATCACCTTTTTCATCAACCCTTCCCTCTCCTTTCCCACACCTAAAGGGATAAAAACTAGAAATGTGTTCTACTACCTTTTCGCTGTGATTGTATACCCAGAGTATATGGCCCTTTGCGGAGCTGGCAGATACTTCCTGGAGGATGCTACAGTCCGTATTCACCTGTGTGATCTTGGTGTAATGGTTGGGAATCAAGATCGTATCGATATTCCCGTCTTCACTTTGATACCATTCGTCATTTTTTAAGGTCCACTCTCCCAAAAATCTAGCAAATGGATTAGGTGGCCGCAGAATATATCGAAAGGTGTGGACAGAAGGTTCAGCTTGCTCCTCTACCTGAACTACGCGAGCATCTCCTGACTCCCACTCTATTTGGTTGAGGACATACTTGAAATATACTTCATGAGAACCCTCCCGCTCAAAGGCAACTGTAGCGGTATAAATACCATCTTTATCTTCATCTGTGAGCGGGATTCCTTTTACCCAAGAAAGCGGCTGGATATTCCCCCTAAGCCCTACATCTATCGGCGAATCATTCCCAAGAAGTCCTGTTGTGCGCATATCTACCTGAAAGGTAAGCAATACCTCCTGTCCAAAGGCACTGCTAAAACAGAAAAAAATGATACTTACCACCCAGTATTTCAAGTCTAAAATCATTGTAAAGTTCATTTGCTCAAGGTCTCAATCGTACATAGATATGTGCCGAAATACTTTTAAGGATCCCGATGGCTCCCTTCGCAATACTCGGATTCCTTTACCTGTGCTCACCCCAGAGTCCTTCCCATTCCGCCAATTTGCCACATGTGTGGCATACTCAATCACATATCCATTTTCTAGGTTATCAATCGCAAAGGTCCGAATATCCAGGTGTTCAAATACCGGTAATTCTTGTACATGCTTTTGTAGAAAATCATCTAAGGCTTTGCGTCCTTGGTAGAAGGGGTTAAAACTGTAGATAAACATTCCATCATCCGAATACATCTGTGCCCAAACTTCCGCATTACCTTGGCTTATGGTTTTCTCAGACAAGGCATTTAAGGCAGCTAAATCAAAGCTAATAGGATTATCAATCGGTACATGGGACGCCAGCGCTAGGTGTATGGTAGGAACTGTGCGAAAGCGCAATCTATCGGCGAAGTCAACGAAGTGGTTGTAGTTCCAGCCTGCAGCGACCAATTGTAAGGCTTGATTAGAGCCTTTTTCCCAAACATTAAGGTACTTCCCATGTAAAGTGTCGTTTCCTACCCCTTCAGAGAGTTCCCAACTTACAGATCCCAATTCAAGTACTTTCGCTCCCAAATCTACTATTTCGAGTATCTCTCTTTCACATGCCCGTACTTCGAATCGCTCAAAAAAAGCCTGGTAGTAAGCCCTTACATGTTCCTTTTTTAGAGCAGCCTTTTGAAAGGAGGGCATGAAATAAAGGTCTTCTCTGAGGTACTGGACGAGTAATTCTAAATTTCCCGTTTCAAATGCGTCTGTGTAGGTTTGATTATAGTTTTCTAGAAAAGGCTCTATCCATTCTTCTTTTGGCTCCTTTTCCATTTGCGCATACAAGGGATATAGCCCTATAGAAAGGAGGAAAATCCATGTAATTCTTTTCATCACAGATATATTTGAGTGTGGAAAATTACGCTCCTATTCCTGGTGGATATGTGTACCCACCTGCCGATGCGTTTTCAGAGAACCATCTTTTTCCCTACGCATATAAGCAATGCCCCCTCCCTGGGTGTTCCCAGAATAGTTAGGAACAGTCCAATCCACATAAAATTTAGTGTATCGGATATAGCCATCCGCAACCTCATCATAGTCATAGGCCCAAACTCGGATTGAGTCTATTGTTGCAGGATTTCGGTAATAGGCTTGGTAGTGTTTTAGCAAATTTTCGCGGCCCAACTTCAGGGTATCTGCAAACGGGAAATACCCTCCATCTTCTGTGTATAGGGCGGCAGATCTTTCTGGCTTTCTCGCAATAACGGCACCTTCGTTTCGCCTAATACGTGCTTGCAGTTCCTGAGGGATAAGAACTCCTTCTCGTGGAGAAAGGGGTGTACTTGTATCTTTGAGGGATTCAACCACAAGGGCAGAGGGATCTTCAATTTGATGGTGGTAGCCAAAAACTTCTGCCCGAAGGCGAAAATCTCCATTATCCCCTATCACCCATATATGCATAAACTTTCCTCGGTGTACCCCTCCATCCGAAAACACTTTGCGAAAGAATCCTATCTCAATGACCCTATCCTCAAAGGGGATGATCTCATGTATAGTCCGGCTGTAGTCTTGCAACTCCTTACGGGAATAGATTGTGGTATAATATTGCCGAATTTTGGAAACTCCTTCAATCAACGGATGGTACTCGGCATACAAAAGCGCATCCGATTGATATAGATGCTGTATTATCTCAAAAGACTGACTGCGGGCAGCATCAATCTTTAATTGGTTGAACGCCTCTAATCGGGTCTCGATTTCTTTCAGGGTACTGCTCGGGATTTGTGCCTGGCCTTGAAAAGATAGGCCTAGGAGAAAGGCCGCAACTGCTAAGTAAAATGCGGATAATTTCAAAGGAGATCTTATATGCTCAAAGTGCGTGTACATATTCCGTTGTTTTTTGAGGTAAATAAAAGGCATTACTCCTTGGTATGCAGAAGACTTTGACAAGTGGCAGGAATACCTTGCTAATAGGGATATGTTAGAAAAGGGGGAAGGAATAATACCTGTTGTCACCTCATACCAGTCGTTCGGCAAGTAAGAAAGGTAACTCATATGTGCAGGTATCAATTGAGAGAAGATTTGTGTAAATTTTAGGGCTTGTTTGTATCAAAAGCCTTTTCTGTGTCGTCATATACAGCTTTTCTCTCTTGGCTCTATCGCTACAAATTGTATCACATACCCTTTTGGTTTGTGTACCACTATGTTTGGTGGTCTATATCTAGTGGGAGCCCCCTTAAAGCTGCTGATAACATCTTTTTTTCCCCCTATACCTTCAAATTTCTCTTTTATGTGCTTTTCCAAGCAATAGGGGTGTATGTTAATCTGTACTACTTACTGCCTAAATTCCTTGAGAAAGGTAAGTATACAGCATATTTGGTAAGTGTCTTACTCACTATACTCGTTACTTCTTTTCTTATTATCCCTGGGTATTATGTATCTGCTTGGTGGAACGGAATTCCTTTTGAAGAACTGTTCGGAATGCCTGCAAACTCTTTTATGCATTTTGTGAAGACCAATAGCCTTCCCTCTACAGTAGCAAGTATGACCCTTGCCATGAGCATCAAGCTGGGGAAAAATTGGTTGGAATCCCAACGTAGAGCCCAGATACTTGAGAAGGAGAAATTGGAAACAGAATTGAAGTTCCTAAAAGCCCAATTCAATCCCCATTTTCTCTTCAATACCATCAATTCCATCTTTGTCCTTATTCATAAAAATCCTGACAGAGCCTCCGAGTCTTTGGCCAAATTTTCCCATTTGATGCGCTACCAGCTCTACGAATGCAACGCTCCTCAGATTCCCCTGGATCAGGAGCTTCTATACCTAGAAAATTTTATTGAATTGGAAGAGCTTCGAATGGAAAGCGACTTTGAATTATCCGTATATTTCCCTACCCCCCTATCATCTGAGGCGAAGTCTATGATGATTGCTCCCTTTATTTTGATGCCCTTTGTGGAAAACGCCTTTAAGCACGTTTCCCAATCCCCAGAGCAAGTCAATTGGATCACGATTCGGTTAACCCTGAGAGAAAATATCCTCTCTTTCCATGTAGGAAATAGTAGGTCGTCGCTGGAAAAGAACGCCCATGATATCCTTCAAGCTGGTGGTTTGGGACTCAAAAACGTGCAGCGGCGTTTAGACCTACTCTACCCGCAAAAGCACAACTTGGATATAGTAGATCAGACAGATCGTTTTGAAATTACCTTAGCACTCAACTTGGAGGCTGTTTCTGAGGCTCCATTGGTGGTAAACTAATACAGTATGCGAATCCATTGCATGGCAGTAGACGATGAGCCCCTGGCGAGGGAATGTATCGCCAATTATGTACGAGAGATCGACTTCCTGAACTGGGTGGGAAGTGCTAGCAATCCGTTGGAGCTTGGCCAAATACTGGATAAGACGCCTGTAGATTTACTCTTTTTGGATATCCAGATGCCGCGGATGAATGGGATCGATTACCTCAAATCCACCTCGCCCCCCCCTATGGTGATTCTTACCACGGCTTTCCCCAGCTATGCCTTGGAAGGGTACGAGCTCAAGGTACTCGATTACCTCCTGAAACCCATTACCTTCAACCGCTTCTTCCAGGCAGCCAATAAGGCCAAGGAATTCCATACCCTGCGCCATACGCATCCAGGAGCTTCCCTTCACCCTCCCGAAGAAGCCTTCTTCATCAAATGCGACCACAAATACGAGAAAATCTATGTGGCCGACATCCTCTATGTTCAAGCCATGCAAAACTATGTGCATATCTTCACGACTCAGGGCAAATACACTACGCTCCTCTATTTGAAAAATGTCGAAGAGAACCTAGACCCTCAACGTTTTATTCGGGTGCATAAGTCCTATATCGTTGCCATTGAAAGGGTAGAAACCATTCAGGACAACGAGATTTGTATTCAATCTCATCGAATACCTATTAGTCGGAACTATAAGGAGGTAGTGATGGAGAAGGTATTGAAGGGAAGGTTGTGGAAGAGGTAGGAAGTGGAGAGGAGAAGGGCAAAAAGATTCTTCTGGATACTTTCAAACTTCAGAAATCCACTATTCCAAC
>JBCCTX010000156.1:0-17928 GCA_039197765.1 Bacteroidota bacterium | reverse complement strand
TATATGGGAGCTGGTCCTAATTTCATGCGTCGCGCCGATTCTCCGGGGGCGCCTTCTGCCTATCTTCAGGCTAAAGAGGCAGCTTTACAGCGTTTAGTAGAGATCTTAAAAGATCTCTAACCTTACGAACGTTTTTAGTTCATTTGAGTGAAATGGACCAAAAATGGTTCATAAGGCCCCTTGTATTTCTTTAATAGTAGATATAGTTGCATCCATTAGCAGGGAGTTTTTGGGAATTATTGCGGGAATGCTTATCCTGGCAAACCAACTAGGGGCAATTGGCTTTATCCTAAGGGCAAAAGGAGTAGCGAGGTTGAAGGATTTGGAAGACAAAGATCTTGTAGAATACCTAATAATAGGGATTTTTATGTCAGCTTTTCTGGCGCTGTTAGTGGGACTGATTTTTCAGTCCATGCTCTTTCTAGGAAGGTTTATGGGCAGTCCTTAAAGAGACTTCTTTTTCTGAACGACCCAAAATCGACAATCCCCTGATGCTTCTAGCACCTCAGTAGATTCTGTAAATCGCTCATCTCGCATAAAAGTATTGAGGCATTCAAAGCCACTAGCAGTGATAAGTTCTTGAACCTCTTCGTGGTTAGGGATATGTATGAAAATTTTACCGGGCTCATTTTTCGATTCAGTAATGAGGTCTCCGAATTCGTATACTTCAGAGGGGATTTCTCCTCGTTTCCAACGAAGGGCTTCTTGCTGCCAGAAAGTAAAATACTTGGAGATTCCCTCTCGGTCGTGGGTAGTAAAAATGAAGTAGGCGTTAGGCTTGAGGACTCGATGAATTTCTTTAGCCGCCAGTAGGCGATTCTCAGCTTTGGGAATTGACATGAGCCCATTGAACGAGAAAATTGCCCCATCAAAAGACTGATCCTTGAAGGGGAGTTGGCAGGCATTGCCTTCGAGAAAGGGGATTGAACTGTGAAATAACCCATTGAGCTTTTGAGCATGTTCAACCATTTGGGGAGTGAGGTCAAGACCGGTAAGGTGGGTATATCCCAATTGATGTAAGCCAAAGGTAGTCCGACCTGTGCCACAGCCTACATCAAGTAGAGCGTAGTTCGGGTGGAAATAGCGAGTGAAAAGCTCCTTCTCTGACTGCCAAAGGCCTAGGTTGAGTGTAAGCGTTCGATAATTATCGGCCGCTACCGCATATTGCTGGATGACGTACTGGTGGGTAACTTTTGGCACAGTCAAATTTATTAGGGAGTGTATCGCGTTAGAAGGGCCACCCAATGTCCTGAATCTGGGCTAGTAAGTAGCCAGGAACCTCCTGGTTCACTTTTCTTTGGGGTGGCGCGTTTTCCAGATGTGGCATTTATCCAGGTTAAGGAAAATGCTCCGGTTAGTAGGGAATCCTCCAACAGAACCTCTCCTCCCTGTGGGAAGTATACGGCATAGCTTTGACCAGCATGTGCCAAGCAATAGGCTTCATCGGATTCGCGTTGTGCTAGCAAGTGGTTAGCTGGCTGGATATGGTGAAGGTCAAAGGCATCAAATACCCATCGAAGGCTTTGGATGTGTGCCTGTGCAGTATCAGAGATCCCATGTCCACTCATTGGACGGTGAAAGCGGACAGAGGCTGACCCCAGAAAAGCCGCCCGCCAAAACCTTTCTTGCCCATCTTGGCTGTTTCCATGACGTTCACGTCCGTACACCTTTACATTATTCAATGGACAAACGCCCCGCAGTTTGTAGACAATTTCTTTAAATCCATGTCCGTTATCGTAGTGCTCCTGATTTCGCTTATGGTTATTTTGCGAAATGTCGACAAAGTCAAAATGGGTTTCATACTGAATGGTAACAAAGTGGTCCGGGTGCATGAGGTCATGGGGATCCCACATTTCTGTAACGTAAACAACTTTGTCCTGTAACTTGGCCTGGGTTTTTAGGTAATTTGCCCAAAAGAGGGCCCATTCTGCAGTAACAGAGGTTTCATTGTCAATGCAGTACAATACATGATCAAATGCCAAACTGATAGAAAGTAATTTGTCGATAAAACGCTGTTGCTTGGCTAAGAGGAAGGTATTATTATCCGCTTTAGGTACAGACCAGAAAAAGGGATTTTCACGGGCAATAGGGTGAGTAGGAACTGAATCGGGAAGTCGGACACGCCAGTTTTGGGCATTTTTATCATTTTTAGGGTTGAAAGGATTCCTCAGCCAATTCTCCCGATAGAAATCAAAGGTAGCCCAGCACTCGATTTGAACAATGATATCCCGCTTTTGGGTTGCTTCTAAAAAGGATTGAAACCTATCCCAATACGAAGGATTGAACTGATTGAGGTCATATTGTTCACCAACCTTTAGGAAGGGCCATACATTCCCACTATCACGGGAAGACATGGTACACCTTACGTAGTTACCGCCAACAGAGGCGATTAGGTCTAGTTCTTTTTCGAAATCCGAACTTTGAAAGAGGTTATCATTGCTGGACCCCCCAATTAGCATCATTGGCTTTCCCTTATAAGACCAGTATTGAGGAAGCTCAGGGTCGATGTAAATACCTGAAGGCTGACTAAATCCCTCAAGGCACCAAAGTATTCCAAGTAAGAGGAAATACTTCATATAAACTGTTTGAGATAGTTTCTACTTTGGACCAAGGCTTGCTGTCTTCCTTCCAGGCTTCCTTCAAAGGCTTTGTCTTCTACCTCTACACAAACAGGGCCCTTGTATCGGACATCGTGAAGTGCAGAAAAGAAAGCGCCCCAGTCTATATCTCCTAGTCCGGGTAACTTGGGAGAGTGAAACTGAAGGGGATGTGCCAAAATACCTACCTCATTCAATTTGTCTGGATAGACCTTGGCGTCTTTTACGTGCACGTGGACGAGTCGATCCGCAAATTCATAAATGGGCTTAATATAATCCATCTGCATCCAAAGGAGGTGAGAAGGGTCGTAGTTGAGCCCAAAATTAGGCGAAGGAACAATTTCAAACATTTGCCGCCAAATAGCAGGAGAGTAAGCCAGGTTTTTTCCTTCGGGCCATTCATCTAGGGTAAAGTACATGGGGCAATTCTCAATCCCGATGCGGATGCCATGATCTTCTGCATACTGAATAATTGGAGGCCACACTTCCGCGAATTTATCTAGGTTTTCCTCGACAGATTTATGTTGTTCTCGCCCAATAAAGGTATTGACCGTGCCGATCCCAAGGCGTTTAGCGCCTTGGATAAGAGTCTTGAGGTGATCGAGGTAAACCTGCGCTTTCTCAGCATCGGCGTCCATGGGGTTGGGATAATATCCCAGGCCAGAAATGCCTACCTTTCTTTCTTGGAGGTAGGAATGAAGATGTGCAATGCGATCTTCTGACAAATCGGCTACATCGATATGCGTAACGCCAGCATATCGGCGCTCTGCTTTACCTTTTGGCCAGCACATCACTTCGACGAAAGCGTAGTCGTGTTCAGCGGCAAAATCAATGACAGTCTCAAAATCCTGGTCAGGAAGAATTGCGCTGACAAAGCCTAGTTGCATCATGAAAAAAAGCTAATTGAAAAATGAAACGGAAAAAGTTTTCGAACCATCCATTTATCAGTAAATTAAGGATAGTTTAAGAAAAATTAAGCATAAAAAATATGAAAGCATTAGTAAAGTTTGGATTGGTGAGTCTATTTGCCATTCTCTTTTCGTGTAATTCAAATCCCCCAAAGCAGGAAAATGAGCAGACCAATGGAGCAGTAGAAACGGAAGAATCCAATGCCTTCTTTGTTGCTGACCCCCAACCGGTACCTGAAGTAGAGGTTCAAACCCTAGAAATAGGGTCAAAGGCTCCCGATTTCAACCTACCCGGAACAGATGGAGTATTTCACTCGCTTTCAGAATATGACGCAGCCAAAGTATTGGTTATAATTTTTACGTGTAACCATTGCCCTACGGCTCAAGCTTACGAAGACCGCATGATTGCAATTGCAGATGCGTATAAGGAGCAGGGTGTACAAGTAGTAGCTATTAGCCCCAATAGCCCGCTAGGCTTGTTATATGAAGAACTAGGCTATTCGGACTTAGATGATGACTTTGAAGCGATGGTGGTTCGGGCAGAGGAAAAAGGGTATAACTTTCCCTACCTATACGACGGAGACGATCACGCTGTATCACTCGAATATGGTCCGATAGCTACTCCTCATGCCTTTGTTTTTGACCCTGATCGCTTGCTACAGTATGTGGGCCGCATGGACGACTCGGAAAAACCTGGGACAGCAAATGCAGAAGATCTTAGGGCCGCAATTGATGCCGTGCTGGCTGGCCAGTCCGTTTCCAATCCCGAAACTAAGACTTTCGGTTGCTCCACAAAGTGGGCATGGAAAACAGAGTACAAAGTTAAAGTTGAGAAGGAATGGGCAGAGAAGCCTGTTAGCTTAGAGGATATTGATGAGGCTGGAATTCAGAAACTTATTGCCAATGACACCGATAAGTTGCGGCTAATCAATATATGGGCTACGTGGTGTGGCCCTTGTGTGATGGAATACCCCAGTTTTATTGAGATTCATCGCATGTACCAAGGACGGGATTTTGAGTTTATTTCCCTGAGTGCAGATAACCCCCAGCAAAAAGAAGTGGCTCTCAAATTTCTGGAGAAGAAGAATTCGGCAGTACAGAATTATCTTTTCGAAAAAGATGACAAGTATGCCCTTATAGAAGCGGTAGATCCAGATTGGCAGGGGGCCTTACCTTATACCTTACTAATAGAGCCCGGAGGGAAGAAACTCTACGCCAAACAGGGGATTATTACTCCGCATGAGCTGAAACGATTGATTGTAGACCACCCTAAGATTGGTCGGTATTACTGATGCTTACTTTCCAATTCTAGTAAATATTTTTTGCGCCAAATTCCTCCCCCATAGCCGCGTAGGGCACCGTCTTTTCCGATGATTCGGTGGCAAGGGACGACAATGGCGATTCGATTATCTCCATTGGCGCGTGCAACTGCCCGCGCAGCATCGGGCTTATGTAATACATGAGCCTGCTGCTGATAGGAACGTGTATTCCCATAAGGAATTTGGCGAAGGGCATCCCAAACTTGTTGCTGAAAAGTGCTGCCTGGCAGGATAAGGGGAACCGAAAATTCTTTCAGTTCTCCTGCAAAATACCTTGATAGTTCTTCTCCAAGTTGGGCAAGTAAGGGAGAGGAGCCCGGGAGTAGAGCAGCATTGAGGTGCTTTTTCAAGCGTTTAAGTTGAGTCTCTAACATGGGCCGATCTGCGAACTCTAGTAAGCAGACGCCTGCTTCCGTACTGCCAGCCACTAGAGGCCCTAAGGGACTCAAAATTCTTGTGATATGAACCAGCGTTTTTTGTTGGTTCTCGCGGGGTGCTACTCCGGTGAGGTCTTTGAACCGTTTCCCAAAACCCCCCAGTCCATCAAAGCCTTGGGCAAAGGCAGTTTGCGTAACCGAATCCCCGTTTCGCAAGGCTCCAATGGCCAGATTGATACGCATACTTCGTTGAAAAGCCTGAAAGGTCATTCCATAGTGCTTTTTAAACCACCTCCTTACCCTACTAGGCTCTAAGCCCATTGTTCGAATGTGGTAATCGGAGATTTTCTCTTCAGGATTCTCTTGGAGCTGATCAAACAGTGAACGAATCCATTTTGGAGGTGAACCTAATGGGACTTCAGGGGTACAGATTTTACAAGGCCTGTAGCCATGAAGTAAGGCCTCTTTACAGGAAGAAAAGTATTCAACATTCTCGGCTAGTGGCTTTTTGGCTGTACAAGTGGGTCGACAAAATATCCCAGTAGTCTTGATAGCAGCAAAAAATATCCCTTCAAAAGAACTGTTCCGGTTCACCAATGCTTCAAACATGGTCTCTTGATCTGGAAGGGTATGGGTATCCATATAGTTTCGAATTAGTCGTACGAAGGTAGGATTGAGATATGCTCGTTACAACCTAAAATTGGACAACATATTTTTTTATTAGCAACTACTTACTGAGAATTTGCGTAGAATAACTAAGGGGGAAATATTCTATATAGGATAAAATCTTACATAAAAACAATAAATATTGACTTTTTCGAGTATCTTTTTAAGAGTTTGCACGATCAAGTCACAAGGAGCAATGGTAGGTTCAAGAGCAAATTATGTGAGTTTGGCGCAATTCGAGTCCATAAAATATTTGCAGCGTATTAATTTTATGTTAAAAGTAAATTTTCCATGAAAGCCATTAGAAATATTCTTATTCTTTGGGTTGGATTCTGGCCTACGGTACAGATGGCACAAACACAGATTGATAATGCTTCAGATTATCACAATGTGCTTGTCGATCAGCACAATCTCCTTACGAAGTCGAAATTGAATTATGCATATTTAGTTCTTCAAGAGAATTCTATTGAAGTGCTAGACAGTGTGAGAGGTGAAGTGGCATCAGGAATTGAGCAATCCCTCCAATCCCTCGAAGAACTCGGTGCATATAATGGAGATGATGCCTTTAGAGCCACTGCAATGGGAACTTTTAAGGGATATTTAGAAGTGTTTTCTGTAGATATTCCCGCTTTACTTGAAAAAAGGTCAGAACGTTTTTCTTCCGTGAAAAACTTAAGTTCTTACTTTAAAGCAGAAGAAGAGGTAGATGGGAAATTGGCCGAAGCTGAGAGGGTATTTATACAGGCAAAAAACCTATTTTCCCAACGCAACAAACTTCAAGTATCTCGGGATGGCTCTGGAGACTTAACCTCGCAGGCGGAAAAGGTTAATGCTTATAAGAATTACTCCAGAAAGGTATTTCTCCAATATTTCAGTATTGCCAAACTCAACGCTGATTTGTGGAAATACTACGACAATCAAGACCATATGCGTGCGGACTTAATGCGCCAAGAGATTTTGTTGAAGGCGAATAAGGTAATCAAGCGAGTCAGGCGGATGCCCGCATTTGATGGAGAAGAAGGGTATAAAAATGCAGTGATTAATCTCCTCACAAAATATCAAATACTCGCTGCAAAGGATTATAAGCAACTGATAGTATTTCAGGAAAAGCTGGAAGAACCAGGAGCAGTAACTTCAGCTGAAGAAGTGGACTATTACAATAAAATGGTTGACCGACACAACGATATTATTTCGGATTACAATCAGGAAGTACCACAGCTTCTGGAGAAAATGGAATTTCAGCAAAAGATCCTTGCCGAGAAAGTACTCCCTCTTTCCGGTATACCCAAGCAAGTGCCTGAATTAGAAGGGAGTAGGTAAACATAAAATACCTGTTTGCTCTTCCCTTAGGCTTCTAGCAATTGAATAGATCCATATTGACCATCAAACCCCGGTTGAGCGTGCACCTTTCCTGTACGCAGGTTTTCCAATGCTTTGGCCTCACATTCAAAACCTTTACTTCGAATATTGCTTAGTGGGACCTCGTGTATCAAAGAAAACTCATTCCCAAATTCTGAAATAAGTTGAATAAATTTTCTTGTCACGGTTTTGGTTTTGGGGCCTTTGTTTAAGATCTCTCCCAGGATTTCCGGCAGAGGGACTAAGTACTGGTAAGGCTGGGAAAGGGCTGTAGGATGGGGACTGTTGCGGTCTGCCAATTCCTCTACTCTGAATAGAACTCCCTTTATAAGCGGTTTTTTGCATACAGGACAAATCCCTTGGATGGATTTCGTTTCATCTGGATACGTTACCACCGCACACTTTCTATGGCCATCCAGGTGATATTTCCCCTCTTGAGGGAAGAATTCGTAGGTTCCGCCAAAGCCCTTTCCCGAACGCAAGGCCTGGAAAATGGCCTTATACGTTCGATCTGTTTCAAATCGATTGGCTTCTCGCCCTAGATTAGGGGCAGAATGGGCATCTGAATTGGAAACTAAGGTGTAATTGTCTAGCATACTCACTCTGCGGTTCATATCCGGATCAGAGGAAAGACCTGTTTCAAGGGCAAAAATTTCCTTTGTAAGGTCTTCAAAACAGTCTTCAAGGCTATCATACCCAGACTTAGACCCAAAGGTGGAAAACCAAGGCGTCCAGATATGTGCAGGAATGAGATAGGCCTCATCCGATGCTTCGCGAACGATTTCCAATAGATCTCTAGAGGATAATTTTAGGGTAGGTCTTCCATCAGCGGCGAGATTTCCGATTTGCCCTAACTGAGCGATTAGTTTTTCTACGGTTTCAAAATTCGGGGAATACACCAAGTTGTGATTTTTCCGGGTCTTTCCCTTATGTTTATAAACAGAGGAAATCTCTGTACTCAGCAAAAAGCGGACTTCCGTATGCGTCGGTCGAATACCTTCCAGTGCGTGAACCTTTGGTGGATTTTTCAACCTAAATAATCCATTTCCATCTTCGACGAGTTTTTCCCTTAACTCTGAAAACCATGCGGGGTGTGTGAAATCCCCCGTACCAATTACAGATATGCCTTTGATTTGGGCCCATTGGTATAAGGTCTCTAAATTCAGGTTTTTGCTCGTAGCATAAGCATATCGCGAATGGATGTGTAGATCTGCTAGGAAAGACATAGGGTGTAAAGGTATGGGGAAATAGGGAATTATTTCTTCTCTATAATTTTGGACTGCATTTACGTACCTGAAAGATCATTTTTGTATTTTTAATTTTTTACTTGGAATCCTTGGTAGATGGCAGATTTTTCAAAGAGAATAGTTGGTGTATACATTTTTTTTCTGGGAGGGGTATTTTCTACAGCGGCTTTAGGGCAAAATATCTTATGGGAAAGTTTTATAGGAGGCCTTCAATATGATGCGGCTTCAAAGCTTTTGATGGTTGAGGATGGCTCCATCATTGTAGGTGGAGAATTGTTTTCTCAGGATGGAGCAGGTAGGCGAAATCACAGCACCCAAAGTGATATATATATACAGCAATTAGCTGCACCTGGAAAAGTGTATTGGGAAGCAGTACTCGGGGGGACTGGTTCAGAATCTCTCGGGGATATGGTTTTGAGTCCCGATGGGGGAGTAGTATGTATCGGGACTACAGACTCCGATGATGGAGACCCCCTGCCAGGAGAAGGCTTGATGGATATCTGGGTCGTGAAATTAGATCTAAATGGGGAGATTGTATGGCAGGAACGATTTGGAGGTAGTGGTAATGATAAGGGCTTTGCTATCGCGGCTTATTCAGGGGGAGGATACCTGATTGGGGGCTCCTCAGGATCACGGGATGGAGATATGCATAGTAGACATCATGGAGGAGTTGATAGTTGGTTGGCAAGAATCACGGAAGAAGGGAAATTACTTTGGGAGAAACATTTGGGAGGAAGTGGAAATGAATTTGTTTCCGACCTATGCGAGCTACGTCCAGGATGGTTTGTCGTGAGCCATGGGACCGACTCTGATGATGGGGATGTTCCTAAAAATTTAGGGAAAAAAGATGCCTGGGTAATGTTGATGGATAGCTGGGGAAACGTAGAATGGAGTAGGGTATTGGGTGGAACCATGCAGGATGAGTTTCTAGACTGTACAGCTGCCCCCAATGGAGATATTTTACTCGCAGGAAGTAGTTACTCAGCAGGAAGAGATGTAGGGAAAAACCGAGGGAGGGGAGACTCCTGGTTGGTGCGCCTGAAATCAAATGGAGCGTTCTTGTGGTCCCAGACCTATGGTGGTACTTGGTCGGAAGGAGTCAGTTCTTTGGTTTCGCTTAAATCTGGTGGCTATTTGCTGTCTGGGCTTACAAAGTCTAGAAATGGGGATATTGATACACTTAGGGGATTTTATGATGCTTTCTTGGTACGGGTTGACGAATCGGGAAATAAGGTGTGGTCAGGAACCATTGGCCATCGAGCCAAAGATGCCTTATCAGCTGTAATTGAAACGCCCAATGGAAGTTTTTTGGGAGTAGGTTTTTCTGAAAAAAATCCGGTACCCCCAAGAGATCCTACGAAGAGAGAAAAAACAGCCCATATTGGGAGCTTCGATATGTGGTTGGTCAACTTTAATGAACCTGGGGCCCTTAATATGCCTTATACCACGCCTATTACCTTTTCGGGGAAAATAACGGACCGAGATTCTCAAGAACCTTTGCAGGCCCGCATCCTGTTTCAAAACGGCTGGACCTTAGATACCCTGCTAGAAACCTTCTCGGATGCAAAGTACGGTGAATACAACACCCGCCTACCAGAAAAGGGCTGGATTGGGGTGGAGGTCTCTGCACCTGGGCATATGTTCTACGGAGAGAATATTCTCCTTGACACCCTGTTTCGGACCTCTAGATTGCAAAGAGATATTAAGCTTGCCCCGATCCAAGAGGGAGAAATTGTGGTCTTGGGAAATGTATACTTTGATCCGGGAAGGTGGGAATTGTTGTCAAACTCCTTACCTGAGATGGAGCGAATCATTCGTTTCATGAACAACAATCCCAATTTGATTGTGGAACTAGGAGGACATACAGACGATACAGGACGAGCGGAGGATAAGCAACAGCTTTCTCTTAATAGGGCCAAAGCCGTAAAGGAATACCTAGTAAGCCAGGGAATACCCGACAGAATGCTTGTAGCCAAAGGCTATGGGATGAATCGGCCCATAGCGAATAATTCTACAGATTTAGGTAGGCGGAAAAATAGAAGGGTGGAATTTAAAGTCTTAAAGGTTGGAACGCGAAAGAATGGATAGCTTAGGGTCCTCAGGTTAAAAATCCAAGGTACATGGTACATAGCTGCTACGCTGCAATGGACATACCATAGACAGTGGACTATTGACCATATATCCCTCCTTTTCCCCATAATTACAATATAAATGTTAATTTAGTGTGAGGAATATTTTTATTCCGTCGAATATCCTATGGCTGCGTTGGAAAACATACAGAAGGAAGCGGTAAAACGACTTACTTCAGAAGGACTGAAGGAAGGGCTTACGTTCCTTGGGGATCAGTTGCGCACAGGCACTTCTGCACATAGGGACTGCATTAACTTCCAAACGCAATACGCTGACCTAGAAAAGAGAAGGATTAAGGGGCTTATTAAAGCGTCCGATGCAGCGTTTCAAGAAGCGAGTATTAGAGAAGGGCTCATTCAACTTATTTCTGCGTTATCAGAAAGAGATATTCAAGGTCTGGAAGTTGACCCAGTGGGTTCTTTACCCAATGTAAAAGACATCGCTGCTCGCAAGGAATGGATTGAACGGCTGTTAAAGGGAATGGATGAATCCCATATCCGAATCTTTCTCAAAGAAAAGATTGGTGAATTGAACTTGTATGAGGATATGGGAGAGATACATCTGGTCAATGTAAACCGGAAAAAATCTATCGAACGGGTGTGGGACGCCTATGACGAGAAGGAAAAACAGGATTTTCAATATTACTTCTTTTGTGCCTGTCAACATCAGATGCCTCAGAGTCTTGCAGAGCGCTTCTTATTTGAACTCATGCATGAAGAGTTGGACGAGGCCATCGATGCAATCAACTATCCCAGGATTCCTGATTCACAGAGGCTTGATTTTGAAAAGTGGGAATTCAAGAATAAACTCAAGCGATCTTGGAGAAAATTCAACAAGCTCTTGGAAGAGCGATTCAAGGATCGTTTTCCAGAACTTAACTTAGAAAATTTTGTTAAAACGGGTATTCCACACTTAGACGAACGCTTCGTATTAAGCGCATTTACCATACGAGAAAGTAATTGGTCAGACCACGCAGAAGCCTTTTTTATGCAGCTGCTGGAGACATTCTCGAGCACGCACGAGGAATGTCCTACCTTTTTATTCTTCTTCATTATTTACCTGGATAAATTTGAAGAGGACCCCTTGACTGAAAGGCAAAAAGATATCCTTCAGACGGTCAGCCGTATCATACAATCCCACCCGTTAGCCTGTAGTTTGCACAAGGGCTTGGGACCTGTCTTTGGGTCGGATATTGTAAACTGGTTCGATAAGCTTGGGGAGGATAATCTGTCTAAAATTTATCAGGTACTAGACACCTATGTAGCGGGACTTGTTAAAACGGAATCAGCAGATTATTGGGGTGACCAGCAGCTAGACATGGATATAATGGAGTATTTGCAAGAAATCGTGTATAAATTTAAAATGGAAAACGGATAATGGGTTACTCGTACGTTACAGATAGTACTTCAATAATTAATGGGTTGAATATTATAGACTGTCGACTGGTTATCTGTAGACTATTAACACAATATCGATCATATGTCGTTCACTCAATATGCAGAAAAGGGCTCGCGAAAAGTACCAGAATTTAGGGTAAATGAAAACCTGGAAGACCCCGCTAAATATATTCCTGGGCCTGAATTAGTCAGTGCGGTAAACGTAGCATTGAGTTTGGGTCAGCCATTATTACTTACTGGTGAACCTGGAACAGGAAAAACTCAGCTGGCTCACCATATGGCCCATTTCTTTGGCCTGGAAAAACCTTTAGTTTTTAATGCTCAAACTACTTCCAAAGCTGTAGACCTATTTTATACCTATGATGCATTGGGACATTTCCAATACAATCAGAACAATCCTACTGTATTGGAAGAAGCGGAAGTTGAAAATCGATTCATCAGGTATCAGGCTCTTGGAGAGGCCATCCGCAGTCAATCCCGAAAGGTGGTTTTGATCGATGAGATTGACAAAGCCCCTCGGGATTTACCCAATGATGTGCTAGCAGCTATTGAAGGCATGTCCTTCTTTGTACCGGAGCTAGGCAAAACCTATACAGCCCAAAAAGAACTGCGTCCCATAGTCATCATTACTTCCAATTCGGAGAAAAATCTTCCTGATGCCTTTTTACGCCGGGTGGTCTATTATCACATACCCTTTCCCGACGATACAACATTGCTTCGGATCGTCTCCACCAAAATCAAGGGATATAATGATGTTGAGCTAGCTATTCTTATCAAGCACTTCGAGCAGATTCGCTCGAATAAAGACCTACGTCTAAAAAAGAAGCCTGCTACAGCAGAACTCATCTTTTGGGCTATGCTGTTGCATAGAATGGAGTTTGATCCTAAGTCTTTAGGCCTGTTCCCTAAGCTCAAAGAGCCTTTCAAAGAGCAATTACTGACTAGTTATTCTGTCTTGGCTAAAACACAGGAAGACCTAAAAGCCCTGCGCGGACAACTGAGATAGTATGTAACCCAACACTCGAAACCTTCGACCTTGAACCTATACCTTATTCCCTAAACCCTATATCCTATGCTGCACTCCCTCCTGGCTGACCTGCTTTCCCGCCTACAAGCCGATGGCTTCGAAATAGGAATTGGAAGGCACTTACAGGTCCAGGAGCTGGTTGAGCGACTACCTGATAATTTCACGGAAGAGGAGTTAGGGAGTTTTATTTGCCCCTTGTTTGCCAGGAACCCTTCCGAGCAGGAGCGGTTTTATGAATTATACCGAGAAACTTTAGCAGCCTATCGACTTACACATGCCTCCTCAAAATCGAGTTCTATCCCTAAGTCTACCTCTTCCTATAAATGGCTTCGTTTACTGGGCCTCGCTGCTATGGCAGGCCTTGTAGGACTCGTATTTTATTTAGGATACCATACTGCGCCAGAAACTTGTTCAAATGACCTTTCCAACCAGAATTATGGAATTTCAGTCTATCCAGGAGATACTGCCATCAGTTGTAAACTAATTGCTACAAGTGAAATGGGACCCGTGATCTTGGATTCTCTTTGGTTTGTTCGAGGTCCGGATTCCCAGGGTAAACCTGAAGTTAGAATGGTCCAAGATACTTGTTTGGCTGTAACAGTTCCCGATTCCTTGTCGGCACTTTTTGCTGCAGACACAACAAGGTCGTTAGCCTCCCGTACCCCATCAGATCGGAGATTTTTTTATAAAGCCCTTTTCCACCAAAATGCTTGTTCTGATACTTTGGGAATCATGGTTACAGTGTTAGAAAAGCTCATTCTTCCTGCCGAACAAGATAGCCCTAGTACCGTTCTATCGGTCCCCGTCTCCTATGATACACTTGTCTTGCCCTATCCCCGAGGGTTGGCTAGCCTTTCACTCCCCATGGAAGAGGTCCAACGTCAGAATTTCTTGGATGAAAATTTCTGGTGGATAAAGTTAGCAGGTGTCGCCTCATTCATGTTAGCCCTATGGGCCTTTCTGCGCTATAGAAAACGCCAAAAGCAGGAAGTCATAGCAGCGTTGGAATCTCGGGATCAACCTCCTTTTGTTTGGGACATTCTTTTCCCTGAAAACCCCAGAATCCTATCCAGTTTAGCTACAAAGCGCTTGATTAAACAATTTCGTCGACGAGGACTGGGAGAGCAGGAATTCATGGATATGAACGAGACAGTCCGGGCGACCGTCCGCAATGCAGGCCGCTTGACTCCTCAATACCAAACTCCTCCTCAATCTGCAGACTACTTACTATTGATAAATAGTTTGACTCGGAGGGACCATAGGGCCCAGTTTTACAACTATCTCTTCCAGTTGTTGAAAAGCGAAGAGGTTCATATTGAAAGATTCTATTACAAGGGTGATCCGCGCCTGTGTTGGAATGAGCAGCATCCCAGGGGGCTTTCCTTGCAAACCCTAGCCCAGCGCTATGGACACCATCGCTTAGTAGTTTTGAGTAGTGGCTATGAGTTTTTCAATCCGGTTACAGGGCGACTGACCCGCTGGTCAAAGGTCTTAGAGAATTGGAAACTGCGCACCCTGCTGTCTCCCAAAGCTTGGAATATATGGGGTAGGAAAGAGTTTCGATTGGGACAGCGACTATCGGTAGTACCTGCGAGTGCTGATGCCTTACACCTGATGGTTCAGCAGTGGAATAGTCGGGAAGAGCTATCCGGCGACTGGGCTAAGCAAATCGGGGATGCATTAGAAAAACCTATCTCGCTTTCTGCGAGTGTAGAGCAACTATTTACAGCACACCTACCTCAAGCCCTCCACAACTGGGTTGCTGCTTGTGCTATATTCCCCTCTTTACAGTGGGAGCTTACGCTCTTCCTGGGAAAGGAGCTTAGCGAACTAGAGGGTAAAGAGTTATTGACCACTCAAAACCTCCAAGAACTTTCTAGACTCCCTTGGTTTGTAGAAGGAAAAATGTCAGATGAGGTTAGAGAACATCTTCTCGAGCGTCTAGATGATCGATTCGAGTTAGCGTTGCGCGTCCGATTGCAAGAATTATTTGAAAGCATAGAGGCACCTAATGAGCAATCTGGGGCATTTGACGACTATACCTTAAGCCTAGTTATCAATGAGTTGCATTTGAATGTATCTCCCGAACGGAGGCGAGAACTCAAAGAGCAACTAGCTGCATACCTAGCCGCTGGAGTAGAGGCGGATTGGGTCGTACTCAAAGCTTTAGAGAAACCTAGGGAAGGGATTGATTACAGGCTACCGAAGCAATTTCGTAAACTGGCTGAAAGAGGTCAATCTGCAGATACAAAAAAATCACAGGTACGTCAGAACATTGCATTAGGTATACTAGGAGTCCTCTTGCTGGCTTTGCTCATGCCGTTTCACCCACAATTGCAAACCTGTGTGGGACCGCAATTGAAGGAAGGAAGTTTAGTCTTGTGCCTTGAAGATTACTCGGATAGTTTAGTGTATTATCAGCATAAGATTGGGGAAAGACTCAAAGTATATGATTTTAAAGGTGCAGAGGATACCTTAAGCCAAGTATTAGGTATGGCTGGGTTAGAACCTACAGACTCGATTATTGTAAGCGACCCATCTTTTAGAGAATTCTTTACAAATGTTTCCTTTGTGTATTTTAATCAAGGTATTACTTATCTCAATCGAAAATTTGTAGCGGGGTACAATGCCTATGGGACCGTCCTTGAGGACACCCTATGCAACCAGTTGATGCAGCGAAGTAAGGAGCTTCAGCCTCAGGATTCTCGCCCCTTGGATTCGGCAATTCTCCTTCAATCCCAGTCTGAGGAAACGGATGTGATGCGGACCTACCGTTATATATGTGGTCCCTTGCTGGAACTTGGCCTCAACAATAGTCCCTGTTTGGATCTTATGCTCGAAGCTAATGCCTTGATTGAAAGAAAGGCCAGTCCCAATCAGTTTCAAAAGTTAATTGACCGAGCAAGACGAACCTGCCCTCAAAATTTGGATGCCCTGAGAGCGGAATACGATAAGCTCGTAGGCCAAACACAAGAAACTCCTCCGCTTTCATCAGCCTCTACAGAATTAGATACTACTCGTACCGGATTGGCCCTAGAAGGGGAGGAAAGACTGAATTTGGGTAATTCAGGATTCCTCACGGTAAAAGGAGAAGTATTAGTACCTGCCAGTGAGGTTCAGGGACAAAACTACACGCTGAAAATTAACAGCGAACCTGTCAGGACAGTTTCTACAGGGTCAACCACGAACCGGGCTGGAGAGCGTAGAGAATCCTTTTCTTTTATCCTAGAGGTACCCAGTGGCCAAACAACGAGAACACTATCCATAGAAGTGAATTCAGACGTCTACGAAGACATAAATGATAGCCAGGACCTTAAACTCGATCCTTCTGGGCAATCGGAATTTACCTTAAAGCCGATTCGCTTGGTTTTAAGAGAGGAAAGATCGGTAAATACAGCACCGATTCTCCCGGATATGATTTACGTCCGAGGAGGGAATTTCTTGATGGGTAGTACCAATGAGGAAGTTGGTAGAGGAGAAGATGAGGTGCTTCATCGGGTAAGGTTGGATGATTATGAGATTGGGAGGTATGAGGTTACAAATCGAGAGTATGCGCACTTTTTGAATGCGAATGTGGATCGTGAAGATAGTCTTTCTGTATGGATTGACTTGGAGGCATCTAACTCAAGAATTTCCTTTTCTGGGGAAAGCTATTCCATCATAGAAGGCTATGATGGGCATCCGGTACGATATGTTTCCTGGTATGGGGCCCAGGCCTATTGTCGTTGGCTAAATGAAGCCCAGGCAGGAGGTAAAACGGGTTGGCGGCTTCCCTCTGAAGCCCAATGGGAGTATGCTGCTGCGGGAGGAGTAAGGGGTTATGATCCGAAAGGGAGTCGGCGGTATATGTATGCTGGGACGTCTAATGGGGATTCTTTGAGCTACTATGCGAATTATGGTCAAAATTTGGGTACTGAAGATAGGGTGGGAGCTAAGTATCCGAATCCCCTTGGGATACACGATATGAGTGGAAATGTCTGGGAGTGGTGTGGGGATTGGTATGGGGAATATCAAGGAGAAGGAGCCGAATTGCAAAATCCCTTGGGGCCAACGAATGAATATAGGCGAGTGGTTCGTGGTGGCTCGTGGTTCAACGTCGGTAACGACTGTCGTGTCTCGGTCCGCAGCCTCAATCGTCCGGCAGACCGAGACCGCTACTTAGGATTTCGAGTCTCCCGGTACTCGCCCCGATAGGGGCTTACCCTAGCCCTGCAAGGGCTTTTTACTTCCCCTGGAGGGGGATTACCTTTTCAAGGCGCGGAGCGCGTTTGGGCGGTTTTAACCTCCTTCCCCTATACGCAGTATAGGGGATTCCTCCTAAATCAGGAGGATCAATTTTGGGCTAGCCCTATTGGGGCTCTTGGAGGGTATTAAGAATTACCCGTAACACGCCTTCGAGGTCTTCAAAAACCCATTTGTTTTCGAAACGCAAAACTTTTACGTTTAATTGACCTAGCATTTCATCTCGATAGGCATCTTTGAGTTGACCTTCTATCGTAAAATGGTGGGCACCATCCAATTCAACGGCTACCCGCTTACCTGCGCAGTAGAAATCTACGATGTAATTGAGGATACTATGCTGGCGACGAAATTTGTATCCCCCTAGCTTCCGGTTTTGGAGATGGGTCCAGAGAAGGGCCTCTGCATCGGTATGATCCCTGCGCAAGCGCCTCCGAAATTTCTTCAAATACTTTCGGTTATGGATGAACTTATATCCCATAACCCCAATAAGTATAGATTCTTCAATCTATCCCAGGACAAATCAGGCCTCCCGGTCAAAACCGGCCCTCCTGATTTAGGAGGGGTGCCCTTTCCAAGAAAGGGCGGGGAGATAAAAACCGCCCCAAATATATTCCATATATCCCCTGCTATGCTTAGTTATATTCCATCACATATGGCAT
>JBCCTX010000155.1:0-17953 GCA_039197765.1 Bacteroidota bacterium | reverse complement strand
TTTCCATCGATCTGTAAGAAGTCTCCTAGCCATTCTCCTAGGATTTTACCTACTATGTAGCAGCCAGCGAGTAAGGCTACCCCGTAAATTTTCATACCGTCAATTTATTGGATTCAATTTGGAACCTTAGCTGTTTTAAGACTAAATAAGTGGCCGTAGTTGTACATGATCATCTGTAGTGTATGTATACACCATGCACCCAAAACGAAAATAGGAAAACTATTCTTTATAGGTAAAGCGCTTAAAGAGGCGAATACTTCTTTTTACTAAGCCTTTTCATCTAAAATAAATGGAGGAGCCATACGGGCTTCACAATCTGTTATTCCGCACCTCTAACAGGTAGTATGAACCTCCCGAACTGGCCTCAACAGTGGCCATGGAAAGCCGTACTAAACCGGCTCAATTTTGATTCACCAATAGTCAGTTAATTATTAAGTGAAAGGTTGAGAATGGCAGGTTCTCAGCTCCGATTTATCTTCAAGCTATATCCATCCTTGTAGCTCTTTTCGGATAAAGCTACTTAACAACTGGATATGGCTATCGCGATCATTTAAGCAAGGAATGTAAGTGTATTCCTCTCCTCCGGCTTCTAAAAAATCATCACGAGCTTCCATAGCTATTTCTTCTAGGGTTTCAATACATTCGCAGACGAATGCAGGAGATGCGATAGCAATCCTTTTCACTCCATCATGTGCCAGTTTTTCAATGGTTTTATCGGTATACGGTTGAAGCCATTCTTCTGGACCAAAGCGAGACTGAAAGGTGGTAATCCATTTATCTTCTGGCCATCCTAACTTTTCCCTTACCAGTCGTGAGGTTTTTCTACACAAGCAATGATAGGGATCTCCTTGTTTTAAATATCGAATCGGCAGCCCATGGAAGGAAGTCAACATGACTTCTGGAGGCTGATCTAGCTCGTCAAGTTTTTCTTGTATGGATTGGGCCAATATATCTATGTAATTCTCATCATCGTGCCATGGGGGCGCAGTGCGAATGGCAGGCTGGCGCGGAACAGTTTTGAGAAAGTCAAATGCCTTGTCATATGCAGTTGCAGTCGTCGTAGCACTATATTGGGGGTATAAGGCAAAAAGTAAAATTTTTGTACAACCCTGATCCATTAAAGCTTGTATTCCTTTGGCAGTTGAAGGATTGCCATAACGCATTCCGAATTCAAAAGCGATGTTGTCATGGTCCTTGAATACTGTCCGTACCTTCTCAGCGATCGATCGCGTGTAGACTAACAGAGGAGATTCATTGGTACGTTTATCCCAAATTGAAGCATACGCCGCTCCACTCCGGAAAGGGCGAGACGTGAGAATAATCCCTTGAAGTAATGGCTGCCAAAGCCATGAAGGATAATCAATTACCCGCTTATCGCTTAGAAATTCAGATAGGTACCGCCTTACGGAAAAATAATCTGTCGCATCTGGTGTACCTAAGTTGAGCATTAGGACTCCAATTTTTTGCGCTTTGACCTTAGGATGCTCTGAGGGCAAAGGGTTCACTATCGTATTTGTATCAGTCTGCATATTATTTGTAACTCGCATATTCATTCCTCTAGTATATTCTTATCTCAACCTCTTGAGGCTTCTTCACCCTTGAAACTATTTTAAATCGAAGTTGGTTTTCCTGAGCTCAAATTATTTCGTCAATAGTATATATGTATACCCCAAGGGTTCTACATTTTAATTGTATATATCTGTAGAGTTCAAGGAGAAATAAGGAAGAATATGAAATTGAATTATTGCTACCCGCACGGAAAGATACCTAGAAATAAAGTAATGGCAAATCTAATGGCGTTGCAATTGCTTAGTACAAAACCACTTGCGTAACCTGTATCCAGTCCTCAGACTGTATTTTCAGAAGATAGATGCCCCGGGACAATTCTGCTACTCCCATTTTATGGGTGGATTTCCCCAGCCAGTTCATTACTTTTTGCCCGGTATTATTGTAAAGGCTGTATTCTACAAACGCATCTGCTTGTAAATTGTCTACCTGAATGTGGAGCATGGATTGGGCAGGATTAGGAAAGATAGTTGATGTCGGGATTTCTTCTTTTTCAGGCCGGGAAAGGCTTTGCGAGAAACGTTGGTTGGAAACACCTATTGGACAGCCTATAACTTCTAGTTCCGCAAAATGTAAAACCTGGCTTTCTGCAAGGAGTTGTATACGTACATACCGTCCAGAGCTGTTCATGCTTAGGGTTTCTTTTACCCCCGCAGTCCCTAAGAATCTTCTAGCAATGATAGATCCATCTGCCAATAAGGTACTGATTGATGCGTTACTAGGGATTGGATTAGGAGATAGAAAAATGTAAAAATTACCTAAGCGATCTAAACAACAATCTGTTCGGTTATGGATAATTACCTCTTGGATTTCACTTGCTTCCCCTAAGTCTACTTGCCACCAAGGCTGATCTTCTCTCGCCGTGTGAATTAGAGATGCATTACCCCAAGGACCTCTTGTACCATCCCTATCTCCGTCCACGCCTATACTTGCTACTCCATTTCCATAGACACTGGATTGGCTTGCAGCTTTCCCCAGAGCCAGATTCTGCGAATTTCCGGCTTGGCAGGGATCTTCCCCTCCTGAGTCACAAGAAAGTACTTCCACCTCTGCCATATGTAAAATACTTGTCCCAGATAGCTGAATTCGTACATATCTTCCTGTAGCGGATATATCCAGGATTTCCTCTGCCCCTACCTCGCCACTGAAGAAAACGCTAGTAATACTCCCTTCTGCTAATAGCTCATTCAAGCTCCCATTCATTGGGGTAGTAGACACCAATACATAAAAGGCTTTTAGTCTATCAAGTCCTCCCCCCGTGCGATTATAGATCTTTACCTTGTCAAGTTGGGATTCTGCTCCTAGATCTACCTCCCACCAAGGTTGAGGCTCGGTCTGCGTATGCTGTAGGTCAGCGCTCCAGGGAGAGGAGCCTTCTTTATTTCCATCATTGGCATATTGAGCATCTCCATTGCCATAGGTAGAAGACTGCCGGCTAGGCTTACCCAAAGCGAGATTTTGGGCATTACCACAGGCTTCATTTGGCGCTTCTTCTACCTCGATTTGAGCTGTAGCGATCTGGGTGCATCCATTACCATCGGTAAAGGTGTAACTTACTGCATAGCTTCCAGGCCCATTAGAGGGATCGAAGGTTCCATCTGGATTTGCCTCTCCTCCCCAAATTCCTCCTGATGGGCTTGCTGAAAGGGTTTGGGTACCTGAATTTTCTACAAAGGGCCCGGCAGAAGTAATACTGACAGGTTCAGCATCTAGACATGGATCTTCCCCACTAGGACATCCTAGGACTTCTACCTCTGCTATATGCAGGATGCTATTTCCAATTAACTGGATTCTTACATACCTACCTAGCCCATTCAATTCCATTTGTACCTGAGCGCCTGCTATTCCCGTAAAGAAAGTTGAAGCTAACTGGTTGTTGTTCAGGTGGTCTGCCAAGCTAGCAGTTGGATCAAATGGAGCGGAAGAAGTAAGCACATAAAAATCCTTTAAGCGGTCCAAGCCCCCTCCCGTTCGATTGGTAAGGATAATTTGACTGAGTTCGCTCTCCTGACCCAGGTCTACTTCCCACCACGGGTTTTGCTCGCTACGCGTATGTTGGAGATCCGCTGTCCAAGGGGAACTGCCGATGCCATTGCCGTCATTGGCTAGGCGGGCTTCACCAAGTCCATAGGTGGAAGATTGCTTACTCGGCTTGTTTAGGGCAAGGTTCTCAGGGACTGTACAAAGCGCTCCTGAATATTCAGCTCCTTGGATCAAGCCTGGACGTTCAAATACCCAGTAATTGATCGTCTCAAAGGCGTGAGTTTCTTCTGCATCAGCGCAGGTCTCCTCTTGAATTCGGATACTAAGCCCGTTACCTGTTTGACTGGCTTGGTCAAACCTAAGCGCAATAGGATCCACTTCATTGAATGAGGCTGCAAAGCCAATAAAAATAGGTTTATAGGCATATGACTGATTAAATGACACGTTTTTCCATTCTTGGTTTACCTGAGCCGCTTTATCCATCTCATACGCAAATCCATTTGGTTTTATCCCAGGTTCCACAGCCATCCAGGAAACAAGCTCCCCAGCATGAACCTGGTTGTTACCCTCATCTTCTTGTAACCGAAGCCTAAAATCTGTCCCAGTTGATTGACTATGATCCAGGCGCACATTTACAGGATCAGCTTCATTAAAAGAACTGACTTGTGCCAGTAATACCGGAGCTTGGGCGAAGGGGCTAGGAAAAGCAGAGTTTATCCATTCTTGTGTGACCCCATTTATCACTCCCGCCTTGAGCAATTTTCCATTTGGCAATACATACTCTCCTGCCTCCATAACTACGTAAGGGACCATTTCTATCAAGTGATTCACATCCATGCATTGCCATTCTTCCACTTTCACCTGAAAACTACTCGATGTTACATTTCGAACCCGTGGATAAGCCACTTGACCCCCAAGGTAAGAGATACCTCCTACCATTACGACGGCCTGAGTATAATTGCGCAACAGATTTACGGTAACCCAATTTTCCTCAGCTTCTACCTGTCCCACCTCGCCTATATAGGGATAAGTATCTGTATTTTCTTGCAGGTCCAATATCCACCCTCCTAATTCCTCAATATAGGGTTGATCAATTAGGTTTTTTGCTAAAGGCGGCATTGCATTCGTTCCTAATTTATTGTCTCGAATGTATAATTCAGATTCTTCCAGAGAGCCTGGCTTGACCACTACTCCACCCGGCACGGAATTAGGCCCATCCACTGGCATGTTAACCAGGTTATGAGAACCAAAGGGGATGGCTATTCTTCCATCAAAGGCACCTTCCACCCCACCTGGTCGGTGGCAATGCCCACAATTGGCGTCCAGGTACGACAGGATCTTATGAGAAGAGGTAGCTCGGTCATCATTTATCGCAACGGAAGATAAATACCTACTGGGGTCCGCCAAGGATCCTGTGAACATATTGAGGTGGTTCCAAGTTTCCAACTGGTTTGCGGTGATTCCCGAACCAGGATAGGTAAAATCGCCGTTTAATTGGTGTGTATTTACCCCTAAAGCTCTACCTGAAACTTGGGTGTGACAACTTAAGCATTCTGTTCGGCTGGGAAAATCCCAGTTTTGAGCGCGTATACTTCCATTGGATTGAGTAACTGGGATACTCTCAGATTCCCCTCCAACCAATAACACAGCATCGGTCTGTGCCTCGTTCCACTTGTAGGTGACCCCATAAAAGCTGTCATTGGGGCCAAAGATGGTAAAGCGAGTCTCCAATTTTCTCACGATGGAAGGATTTCGCTCATCAACCGGTAGTTCAAAATGCTTGATAAGTACGGTTCCTTCAGGGAATTTCCATGGATTCTCGGGATCAAATTCAATTTGCTCTGCTGGACTGTCGTGTATACCATCATTGGGTAGGGCTATCCAACGCTTTTTCGAAGCCCCATCTGACCAAAGGGGAGAATTAACGGAATATGGGATAATGCCAGGTGTAGGAGTGAGCGTGAGTAAACTGCTGAAAGCTCCTGTTTCAGAAAGCAAAGCGGGAGGTTCCGTTGTTCCACCTGTAGGTATAATTTTATGAATGGTGCCTCCCTCCCTATTGTCAGGATTTACGCTAACCCCATCCAATTTTACTATATAAATTTCGCCGGCTTCATCTGTTGCAAAGCTGGCAATACCAAAACCCATACTCGTGTTTGGAACATTGGCCAGGAAATCGATATCATCTTGAGTCATTCCAGGTTGAGAATTGTCTTCCACGGTATAAATATTACCTCTTCCATGGTCAGCAAATAAAAATTTTCCTTGTAATCCTGGGAATTTGCTTCCTCGGTAAACCAAACCTGCAATAACAGAATTACTCGTTGCCCGATTGAGTTGAATATGGGGTCCTCTTCTAGGGCCAACTACGTCATCTATTGTCCTAGGAGAAAGGCCATCTATTGAGTTTAGAACCCCTCCATTGTGGACCCGAGTGGCCTCCAAATACGGCCACTCGTAGTTTGCGCCTTTCTCAATTTTGTTGATTTCTTCCCAGGTACTTTGGCCAATATCTCCTTCCCAAACTTCATCCCTTTCCTCGTCATATATAACTGTGTAAGCATGTCTTAAGCCCAGTGCATAAAATTCCTCCATTGTTCCCCCAGACGGATCCTGCCAGGGATTGTCGTTGGGGATAAAATATCCTTGGGAATAAGAGTCTATCCAATTCGGAGGAAAATTGGTATTGTTGTCGCTGTAATTTACTGGCTGGCGTCGAATAGGATGACTACTATCGCCCCCTCTTTTATCTACGTCAATTCGGATGATTCCTCCTAGTAGCCATTTATCTAGTCTTTGGGTAGACTCCACCTCACAACAATTTCCGCCATCTCCAATTCCTAATAATAAGAACCCATTTTTGTCAAAATCCATACCCCCTCCTGAGTGAATTCGGCTTCTGACAAACTGGTGAATCATGACAAATTCCGATTCTTTAGGCGCTACATTAGTCCCATCAGTCAACTCAAATCGGGATAAGCGCCGATAACTCTCATTTTCAGAGGTTAAGGGGATCCCAGGGGGGATGTATCGGTAAAATACGTAGAAGTAGTTTCTATTGGGGGATCCAGGTTGCCCAAACTCTGGGTGAAGTATGAAGCCCATCAACCCATGGGTTCCGCCACCCTGGCTTACAGAATCTTGGAAATCGACAACTGTTTGGTAATTACTTCCTCCATTTGCTGTACTGAAAATACTGATTCTCCCTCGCTTTTCGGCCACAAAAAACCGATCTCCTCTTGGGTCTTTGATGATTTTAAAGGGGGAGTTCAGGGTTATGTTGGGAAATGCATTCGTTGTACTATATCCCGTAGGAGCCTGTGGAGGGGTAGAAGGGAAGTTTCCATTGATATAGGGGGCAACAGCTGTGGGGCTTTCAATCCCTGGCCCAACCATAACAAGAGTGGTAAAACCAACACAAAGCAGTAAACTGGTAATAACTACCAGAATTTTGGTGGAAATGCGCAGCATACAGGTTTCCGTTTCTTAGGCTTAATTTAGGTACGAAGGCAGTATTTGGGTTTTAGTTTGGAACTAAATAGCTAGATAAATCACATAAAGATATATTATTTTCTATGGAAATTCTAATGAATAGCGTATTACCTACAAGACAGTTAGGGGGATCAACCTGACATTTGGGGCAAAATAAACCCTAAGTGGTGGGTTATTGGGTGGGATTTCCAAACATTTTCTTCAACCTTATTTTTGTTACTTTCCCCATTGTATTTCTAGGTAAGTCTTTAAGAACCCTATAACTTCTAGGGATCTTATACCCTGGCAACTGCTCTTTCAACCATGATGTTAGGTTTTCTTTATCTATTTCAGAATTATCTATAACCAGGCCTGCTACTACGCGCTCTCCCCACTCTTCATCTGGGACTCCCACTACGGCACAGTCTGTTATTCCAGGATATTTTCTCAAAATTTCCTCAATTTCCAAGGCTGAGATTTTGTATCCTCCTGATTTGATAATATCTACAGAGTTTCTTCCCAGGATTCGGTAATATCCCTTTTCTATAACAGCAATATCTCCCGTTTGAAACCAAGCTTCCTTGGTAAAAGCCTTCTGAGTAGCCTCTGGTTTTCTCCAATATTCCTGAAATACATTGGCTCCTTTTACCTGTATTTCACCAGACTCCCCTAGCGGAACGACTTTACCTTCATCATTTACCAATCGAATGCTCATACCGGGTAGCGGCTGCCCGATACAGCCTGGTCTACGTTCTCCTTCATAGGGATTGCTTATAGCCATTCCCATCTCCGTCATCCCGTAGCGTTCTAACAGGGTATGTCCACTTATCTCTTTCCACCTTTCTAAGGTGGAAACGGGTAGTGCCGCCGAACCCGATACCATTAAACGAAAATCTCCAAGCTTATGGGACACCTTTTGCTGTCTGTTAGGTGGCATTCCTTCAAAATGGGCGATTAGCTTATAGTAGATTGTTGGGACTGCCATAAAGAGGTTGATTTCTCCCTTTTCAAACCGCTCATAGACCTTTTCTGCATCAAAGGCGGGTAAAAATTCACAGCAGGCACCTGACCACAAGGCGCAGGATAGCATATTCACTACTCCATGGACGTGATGTAAGGGAAGGATATTTAAGATATGATCTTCCTTTTCCCATTTCCAGGCTTCGACCAACATGCGAATCTGAGTTTCCAGTGCACTATGGCGAGTTACTACTCCTTTGGGTTTACCCGTGGTACCACTGGTATAAATGACCATAGCTCTTCTATTAGGCTTAATATCAGGAAGTTGAGCTATTGGAGCTGGATCTAATTCTAGGAAAGTTTTAGCCGCGGGTAAGAGGGAGATTCCCCGATATTTACACAAAGGCGCTAACAGACGCTGAAATTCCCCATCTGCGATTACCTGTTCTGCCTGGGTATCATCCAACAGGTATTCAATAGAAGGAGCGGGATAAGAGACGCAAATCGGTACAGCAATTCCTCCTGCTCGCCAGATACCCCATTGAGTAGCTACATATTCAAAGCTGGGACGCACCATAAAAGCGATCCTTGCTTCTTGAAGGTCCGAACGACCCTTAAGCAATTGCAACGCTATTTTGAATGATGCATCCAACAGCTCTTTGTACCTATGTCGGCCGCTATGATCGATAATTGCTGTTCGGGCTTGATGGTCATGTGCGTTGATAATTAGCCTCATCATCTAAGAATATTTCATCGAGCCCTTTTGCTTAGTTCATTCGTTTCTCAAGGTTTCTGCTAAGTTAGTTTGAGAAGCTCTGTAGGCTAAGGTGCTAACAGTTAAGAAAGCAATACATAGGCAAACCAGACCTGATAAGAGGAAGGTTCCCCATCTAGGATTGGCTCTGTAGGCAAAACTAGCTAGCCAGTCTTGCATAAAAAAGTACGTAATGGGTAAACTCAGGAAAAAGGCAATTATTACCAATTTGAGGAAATCCCAAGACATCGAAGCCATTATGCGAGTAGAAGATGCCCCTAGCACCTTTCGAATGCCAATTTCTTGTGTTCTTTGTTTTGCCGTGAAAGCCGCCAATCCAAATAAACCCAAACAAGCAATACCTATGGCTAGGAGGGAAAATACCGCTGTGACTTTTGCCAGGTTTTCTTCTTTTCTGTATAAATCATCAAATGCTTCATCCATAAATTCATACTCGAAGGGTCGGTTAGGATTAAATTCTTCCCATTTTTTCTCAATGTATGCAAGCGTGCCCGGTATATCATTCCCTGAGGTCCGCAACAGAAGCATATTGGTATAATATGTTGGGCCAGAAATATGCATAATAATGGGGTCAACCTTTTTGTGCAAAGAATTGAAATGGAAATCTTTCACGAGTCCTACAACTTTTCCCGATTTGTTTATTTCTCCCTTGTAATAATAAGTCAAGGTAAGTTCCTGATTGACCGGATTTTCCCACCCAAATTTTAGTGCTGCGGCCTCATTTATCACAAATGCGTTTTGCTCATCCAAACTAAAATCTTTTGAAAAATCCCTTCCTTTAACAATCTCCATTCCCATAGTTGAAATATAGTCATGGTCATTCATGAAATTAGTAGCAATGCTTAAACTATCTGTTTTTGCATTCTTGGGGGTAGCTAAAAAACTATGATAGCCCCCTTTTGTCGGAATGCCAGAAGAGGCAGAGGCTGCAAGAATATTGGGGTAATGGGTAAGTTCCTCCCTTAGTGCTTCGATGTGAATTTGGTCATTTTCATCTCGAAGGGTTATCAGGATAAGGTGGTCCTTTTTAAATCCTAACTTCTTAGTGCGGATAAAATGCATTTGGTTGTAAATGATGGCCGTACCAAGAATTAAACCACTAGATAGTGCAAATTGGATAATGACTAACCCTTTTCGAATGCCCAGGGCCTCAAATCGGCGAGAACTTTTATGGAAGCCCTTAATTACTCGACTGGGTAAAAATCCAGATAAATAAAAAGCAGGATAACTACCTGACAACAAGCCTACGCCTAGGACAAGGCCTAAAATCATCCCGACAATCTGCTGGGTACTCAAAAGGGACAATTCTAAAGCCTTTCCTGTGAATGCATTGAAAATAGGTAACGCTGCCCAGATGAGGCAGAAAGCTATACCCATAGCAACTCCAGTCATGATTAACGATTCCCCAATAAACTGGCGGATTAACTGGGATTTTTGAGCCCCCATCACTTTTCGAATTCCCACTTCTTTCGATCTATGGATGGAAAAAGCCGTGGCGAGATTCATAAAGTTTATGCAGGCAATAAGCAGGATTAAAAATGCAATGGCTCCAAAAATATATATGTAGGACATATCTCCATTTGCAGATAGTTCTCCTTCTCTTTGGGATTTTAGGTGAATATCTGACAGTTCTTGAAATTCATATTGCCTACTTTCTGCCAGATCATTACTAAGGTATTTTGAAGGGATTGCTTCCAATCTCTGAGCTATTTTTTCGAATGTAGCTTGCTCAGGGACTAATGCATAGGTATATAAGGGGGGATAGCTCCAATTGTTTACCCAAGGAATAACTGTACGCAAGCTAGAATAGGAAGCCAGGAAATCAAATTGAATGTGAGAATTTGATGGAAGGTCCTGCAGAACCCCAGTAACTTGGAAGTTGTGTGCCCCATCTTCACTTCTAACTGTTAAAAACTCCCCTATCGGATTTTCGTCCCCAAAGTATCTTTCTGCGGTAGAGGCAGTCATGAGTATGGAAAAAGGAGCATCTAAAGCAGTAGCTTTGTTTCCCAGCTCCAACGGGAAATCAAATATGTCCAAAAATGTAGAATCTACATATAGGAAACCCTCTTCTTGGACCCGTTTTTCAGGCCCTCGACTTACCAATAGATTTTGTGGTAATATTCTAGCAATATATTCCCATTCTGGAAATTCTGTTTGGAGTACGGGGGTTAAGGCTCCATACGTTTGGGCTGTTTCCGATACTTTGCCTTCTTGATCAACCTCATTTTCGACAATGCGAATAATACGGTTTGAATGGGTATGAAATGTATCAAAACTCAATTCATCTAGGGTGTACAACACGATGAACACCGTACAAACGATTCCTATGGCTAATCCTAAAAGGTTTATCGCAGTGTAAATGCGGTTTTTCATCATGTAGCGCCAGGCTACTTTCCAGTAATTTGAATGCATAATGGTTAAAAAGTTGAGATTTAAAGGAAGTTTTCTAAGAAATGAAGGACGGAAGTATCGGACTACTTCCAGGAAGTATACTAGGGTGGCATAGGGCCTTCCAGATCGCTGAACCCTGTAACAAAAGGCTTCATACAGGTCTCCCTGAATTTCTTCAAATAACACTGGGTCTATCACAAATTCCATCAAACGTTCGACCCACTTTGGAGGAAGTTGATTAGAAGATTTTTTCATGGTTTTTTCTATTCAAAGCCGATTTCACCAACTTGACCCCAAAGTCGCGTGCGATTCTCCTGGATTTCAGATATGGCTCGATATCCATACTTCGTTATCTGATAAAGTCGCTTGCGCTTTCCTCCCCTCTTTTGTGTCGCTACGCCTAATTCCGATCGAAGAAAACCTTTCTGCTCTAGGCGTTTAAGTACCGTATGGATTGCGGGCATCGACAAGCTTTTCCCCATCTGTTTCTCGTATTCCAGTTTAATGGAAAATCCATAGATCTCCCCTTTATTCATAATCGCTACCAATAGTAGCAGTACCTCCTCAAGGTTTCCTAGGCTTTTATGTGAACTCATTGTGTTGGCATACTAATTTTGTTAATACTTGTAGATAAAATAATGCATAATTTTGCTTTTCACCAAAATATTTGTCTCATCAAATGGAAAAAGAAGAAATATCTTAGGGTTTCTTTAGGGTTTTTAGGGTTAATTTCCAAGGGAGTATGCTCCCTCCGCCTTCCAGAATTGTTGGTATAAAGCTCTCCTAAATGCGTCGTCTCGAGGGGCTTTCCCAGGAGGAATAAAAGACATCTGGGTCATAATGACTCCGACAAATTCTCTCGTAGGGTCTACCCAAAAGTGGGTTCCTTCATATCCCCCACCGATCCAAAGGCCAGCTTCGCCTACTCCTTGCTCTCTTAGCGTGTCTCCACTTACCCATAGGTTATATCCATTGTATCCATAGGGATTATCCAACAAAGTATGGGGGGCATGCATGTCTGAAACTGTCTCTGGCTCTAGCAGCCGATACCCATTTAGTTCTCCCCTATTTAACAACATTCTGATAAATTTCGTATATCCTTTAGCAGTCGCAACCATTCCTTCTCCGCCTAAATACAAAGGGTGGTCAAGCTCATAATCTGGGACTTTAGGCCCAAAAATATCCAATTCTCCGGGTTGGGCAGGCCTTAATAAGGAATCCTTCCCAGAAATACGGGGAGGAAGTGAGGCCTGCTCAGGAAGTCCGTACTGGAGCCCTGTTATGTTAAGAGGGCCCGTTATATGGGTTTCTATTAGCTCCTTTAGACTCGTTCCCGTTGCGCGTTCTGCCACTAGGCCTAAAACGGTAGTATTAGTTCCGTAAAAGTAACCCGTACCTGGATGTTGGATTAACGGTAACTGGGAAAGCTTGTCTATTAATTCTTCAGAATTCCTTGCTGAGGGCAGTTCTTGGCTTGCTACAAGGGAGTCGATACACGAGAAACCCGTAGTTGCGTAGTAAAATCCTGCCTGGTGATTAATTAAATGGAGAACTGTCATTTCCGAATCTGGTTCTACAAAGTTCACCGGACAGTGAACTGAATGTTCAGCCTCCCAGGGAATTGCAATGAGTTCTTCCCCTGTATTACTCTGGGCAACTTTTAGGGAGTTAAACTCAGGAATAAACTTGGTTACGGGATCATTCAGAGTCATTATTCCCCTTTCTACCAAGTCCAAAGCCAATGAAATCGTCACAATCTTACTCATAGACCAGATTCGTATCCAGGAATCTTCATCTATTTCCAAATCTGGAATAAGGGTATCATTCTTCACACTGTGTTCATACAAAAGTCTGCCTTCTTTGTCTTCCAATCGGGCGTATAAAAAAGGATAGAACCCCTCACTTACATAGCTTTCTAGTACCGAATCTAGCGCCGCTTTATCTGTAATTTTATCTTGTAATTCGAGATTTATCTCATGGTTCCGTTGTTCATCCACACAACTTATTAGATACAAGCTGAAAACCCAAAAATAATAGATCCATAAGGATCGGTTCGTTATTCTCATAATCTTCCATTAATAGTCTGCATCGAATAAAACATAGCATAACCCCCAGGCATCAATTGCTGGGAAATCCCTTATAAGACACCCAGTCAAAGTCTGCATAAGCTTGCGATTCCTTCCCATTACTCGTAGCATATATTCCCAAATAGGCACCGGTGTACCCATGGCTCAACACCCAGTTGGAAGGACCTTCGAAAAATCTGGTAAATGTTGCTCCCTGATCTAAGGAATAGGAATAGAGATAGCGATTTTCCTGACTGCTGATTCTCAACAGAATTTCTCCTGAGTATTCCGGCAAAGCCCTCTCTTGGACCAGTCTCACATCCTTTTTCCTTTCGCGGACAAGTAATTTTAGGAACATTCCCTCCTCCTTTTCTTCCAGTAAGAACATGAGGTAATTATCATCTTGCTGGAAAATACTTACTCCGGCGGCCTCTCCAATTTGTTGGGCTCCATACTCCATACTGGCTGTATATACAAAACTGCTCTCCTTTTGACGAAAGCCCATTAGGCTGCAACGTCCCCTAAGTGCAATCGTCTCAGGCTTGTGGAACAGACGCATATACCCACGTCTTTTGTCAAGGGAAAATATCCCATTTCTAGGTACCCTACGAAAATTCCAGGCGAGATGTAGTACATGTGCATCAAAGTTATCGTGGAAGGAGTCATTGTAAAGCTGCTTCTTTCCTGAAAAAGGTAAGGGCGTATTGCGTAGCACCCTTCCACTACGAGGGGCAATTACTGGCCACTCATACTTGATCTTTTTCCATTCCTGTGGTTCTCGTTCCCAAGTGGCGGGAATTAGATGGGTTTCGCGCCCCATATTCGACCTGCGTTCCTCGTCTCCACGTATTCCTAGTGCAACCATATACCAGCGTCCATCGGGTAACTCTACCATGTCTGCATGGCCTGTGCTGTTTACCCAATTGTCATAAGACAAATTACGAGTAGTCAAGATGGGATTTCTTGGACTGGATACATAGGGTCCAGTAATGCTATCGCTTACCGCGACCATAACGGCATGGTTATAACTCGTCCCCCCTTCAGCTATTAACAAGTAATACCTTCCCTCCCGCATATAAACATGGGGTCCTTCTGCCCAGGTGCCTGCACAGGCACCTCTCCATAAAAAATAGCGCTCCCCTATCAGTCTCCAGTTTTCCAAATCCAACTCCTGCAACCAGATCTCACCCTCTCCATTAAAATTGGGATTTTCTGGGGCATGTGTGCCTAAATACCAAACCCTACCGTCCTCATCAAAAAAGATATCTGGATCAATCCCTGGTGCTCCCTCTAACACATGAGGGTCAGACCAAGGTCCTCGAATATCTGCTGCAGTGATAATAAAATTGATGAATTGCGTAGGCTGGGTTTTGTCTATCGGAGAATAGACATTGGTGGTTATGATATAAAATTGACCCTTGTGGTAGCGGATAGTAGGCGCATGTATCCCTCCTCTTTGCTGGACATCAACCAGATTATTTCTTCCCGTACACTGCTCAGGTCTATGCAGCCCGTAGCTCACCAGTTCCCAATTCACCAGATCCTTGCTATGGTGAATCGGTAGACCTGGAAAATACTCAAAGGAAGAGTTAACTATGTAGTAGTCCTCTCCTACCCTACAAATCGATGGATCGGGGTAACCGCCAGGAATTATGGGGTTAGTAAAGGTCACCTCCTGGGCTGTAACTAGGACCTGGAGGATACACAATTGAAAGAAGATGGCAAATACTCTCATGATCTACGGGATTACCCTTAAAGGTAAGCTTAAACCTATCTGTAAGGAATTAAAAATACTTCCAGCTTGAATTAACGAAGCTGGAAGCACTTAAACATTACATAGCTATCGCTAATTATCTAGGTTAATTCAATAGTAAGGTCGTGGTAGCATACTTTCCTTTTTCATCTATTAATCGCAGGAAGTAGATTCCATCAGCTAGTCCTTCTCGCTTCATCTCTACATAATTTCCTCTAACGGCTTGAACCGTTTGAACAGCCTTTCCGGTCAAATCTACCAACATCAAATCGTAGGCCTTGCCTTCTAGGTTGTCAAACTCAACGCGGAAATTATTCTGTGCAGGATTGGGATACACCCTAAGGCTCTGTGTCAATACCTCATCTTTCACACTCGTGGCAACGAGGGAAGCACAAGAGGGAACTTCAGACATAATAATCCTTAAATTGGAGCAAGGATCGGCACCAAAACCTCCTACATTGTCTCTAGAATCTTTCCCTGTTAATTCCCAGGGTGCGTCTGGCATAGCAGGACCATTATTCAAATCGAAGAATATATTTTCAATACTATCTAATGAAGTACCATAATACGCTGCAGGATCGAAGGTTACGCTGAACATATCATTCCCATCGTTTACCGCTTGTATGGCACCCTCATCATCCCAGGCTATGATGGTACTTGACCACTCATTTATTCCCGAGTGAAATCCTAGGGTAGAGGTTCCCGTCAATACATTGGCTGAATCCGCTTCGGGGCAATTAAGGCTCAAGTCAAAGCCTATTGTCAACATACCCATGGAATCCATACAGGTGGTAGTACTTGCTAAACCATTCAATAGGGAATGACTAGTCGCTGTTTCACTTAGATCACAGCCAGGTAATTCGTCAAGATAAACCAATAAGTTGCCACAAGCTCCAAAAGCTCCGGGAGCGCTAGATTCTCCTTTTGCTGCCCAGGGATCCTCTGGCATAGCCGGACCATTGTTGAATAGGAATTCGATGTTCTCTATATCCTCCAAGGGGAGGCCATAATAAGCTGCTGGATTGATCACCAAAGAAAATACGTTGTTTCCTTCATTTGTTGCTTGTTTGGCTCCCTCTGCATCCCAGGCTATAGTTTGGCTCCAGTTATTTGCTCCAGAATGGAATCCTATAACTGGTGCTCCATCTAATAAGCCAAGGGTATCTGCATCTGTACAGTTCAGCGCATAGTCAAATCCAATTTTCAGCAAGCCAAAGTTTCTATCCATACAGGTCCCCGAGGAGTCTGATAATAGAGCTGGACTAGAAAGGATTTCTCCTTCATTAGGAAGTATACAGGTGGATGCTTCGGAAATATCAATAATTAGATCAGAGCAGGCGCCGCCAAATCCCCCGGCACGCTCATCTTTTCCCGTGGCATCCCAGGGGTTTTCAGGATCAGCAACTCCATTATTCATTACCATTTGGATGAAGTTCAGGCTATCGAATTCGATTCCATAGTAATCGGTAACATTTAGGGTAAGCGAGAAGATATCTGACCCATTATTAACGGCTGTCATGGCCGTTGAATCATCCCAGACTACATCAAAGTCTCCTCCGAGGCCATTGGCACCCGATTGAAAGCCCAATGCAGAAGCACCTGGTAATAAGCCCAGCGTATCTGCTTCTGGACAATTCAAGCTCAAATCAAATCCTATTCGTACCTTTCCCCTACTTGCATCCACACAGGTGCTTACATCTCCACCTGGAGCCAGTAAAGCTGCACTGGAAACTACTTCAGGTTCTGGCATCGTATCTACAGGGGCACCAGCTTCACAGACCGCCATTTCACTGATAAACAAACGCAAATTTGAGCAAGGTTCAGCTCCTCCAAACCCTCCATCTCGGTCATCTTTACCCGTAATATCAAAGGCCCCATCTGGGTCAGCAGGCCCATTGGTTAAATCAAAAAATATGCTCTCAAGGCTATCAAAAGGGATTCCATAATAATCCTCAATGTTTACAGTTAGCCCAAATACATCACTCCCGTTATTAGTGGCTTGAACAGCTCCCTCATCGTCCCAGGCTACTATTTCGGCCCATTCATTTGCCCCTGAATGAAACCCTAGTGCAGAGGCCCCCATCAATACGCCATCAGGATCTGCCTCAGGGCAGTTTAGACTAAGGTCAAATTCTACCCTGACACTATTCGCGATCGTGTCAATACAGGAATTGGCGGCAGTAGTAGCCCCAAACAGGGAAGCGCTAGACTCTTTATTGAGTTCAGAGCAGGTGGGCATATTGGCAATGGTAAGAATAAAGTCATTACAGGGTTCATCCCCTCCAAATCCTCCGCCTCCCTGGTCATCTTTACAGGTAAAGTCCCAAGAATCATCGGAGTTTTCCGAACGCATGAGGAAATGCAAGGTCTGGATGTCTGCGAGAGGCGTACCGTAGTAGTCAACGGTATTGATCTTGAGAACAAACACATCATTCCCTAGATTGGTCATGGTCATAGCGTTGTCAGCGTCAAAGTCTACTTGAGTTGACCAGTTATTGATCCCAGAATGAAATCCAAGGTTTTGCACCCCTGCCAATAGCATATTGGGATCGGCTTGTGGGCAGTTTTTGCTATAGTCGAAGAATAGGTTTACGATGTTGGAATCCGGCTCAATACAACTGCCAACCACAGCTCCAGGAATGAGTTCTTCCTCTTGCCCGAACGCGGAAAGGCATAGCAACGCGAGGAAAAACGTCAGGTAGTAGTTCTTCATGTTTAAAAGGTTTTTGAAATGTTAGTGAGATATAAGTGTTTTATAAAAGAAGTTATGATTCGATTGAAGGCGCAAAAAGTAGGTACCCGCATGTGGGGCTTCCCAAGTAAGGTGATGAATGCCCGTACGGAAAGAAGTAGGAAAAGAGGTCGAATAAGCTCTACCCAATTTGTCAAAAATTTGTAATTCAACAGAGGCTTCCAATTCCAGGGTGAAGCGTATATGTATCTTTTGATGAAATGGGTTGGGAAAGACCTGAAGAGAAGTAAAAT
>JBCCTX010000154.1:0-18055 GCA_039197765.1 Bacteroidota bacterium | reverse complement strand
TATTCCAACCCTTTTTCATGAACTCAACGGCTAGCCAATCCAGCAATTCTGGGTGGCTTGGGAGATTTCCCTGGTTACCGAAGTCTTCCTGGGTAGCTACTAGCCCTTTTCCGAATAGCATCGTCCACAAGCGGTTGACCTGTACCCGTGCAGTCAAGGGGTTTTCTTCGGAAATCAACCATTGGGCTAATCCTAGTCTATTTTTGGGGTAGTTTTCGGGAAGTTGGGAGAAAACAGCTGGGGTATTGGGTTCTACCAGGTCTGTAGGGGCATCATACATCCCCCGATCTAAAACAAAAGTGGGTCTCACTGCCTCCCGATCTTGCATGACCATTACCTCCAGGATATCTGTGCTCAGGAGGTTTTCTTTTTTGCGAAGCTCGGTTAATTCAGATAAATAGCTATTGAAGCTTGGGTTCTTTCCACTGAGTAGGTAGTACTCCTGGAGTTGAGTTTCTGAGGGGGCAAGGGGGGAAGTCCCTTGATATAGGGTTAAGACTTCAATTTCTGCTAGTTGCCTTTTATATACCTTCAGCTCATCCATCACCACATTTTCAATAGAGCGTTCCTTCTCCTTTCCTATAATGAGGGGATAGTTAGACCAATTGGACCCCTTTACTCCGTGTAGAAGACTTTTCTGAAGGTTGTCCTTGTGAAGGGTAAAGGGGGGAACTTCTCCATTTACAAAGAACGTTAGCCCTTTCGCTTTACTACTGCCATCATAGGTCATGGCAATATGGGTCCATTCCCCAACAGGTACCTTGTCCACAGTCTGGTAGTCTATGCAGTTGTCTGGCCAAACGTGGTTGAGTTGAAAAGACAGCGTTCCATCTTCATTGAGCTTACAGATCCATCCCCTATACCCTTCAAAGTCTCCATTGGTATTATTAAAAATGGGACCTTTCTCTCCTTCCTTCAGTAGTTTTACCCAAATACTAACAGAGAAGGGCTGGTGACGATCAAAGTCCATGTCTCGGTTGAACCGAACCCCACAATCTCCTTTGAATTGCAAGCCCTTTCCCACTTTTCCCTCTACCAAGATGGGACGGCTATCTTTGTCGCCAAAAATAGCAGCATCAGCTTTATTTTTTGCGCGGTTTGTATAACTAATAACCTTTCCTTCTTTGCCAATTCCCCCCCATCCAGGGGATTTCTTTCCATCTAGGTTTAAGCTGCTGTTGGGTACTACTACCTCTGTATCGAAAGAAAAATCAGCCATTAGCCCTTCCTCCAGGTTTAAGGAAAGCGACTCTCTATTTTTTGCTATCCATGCTCTCTGTTCCTTTACATAATTTTCAGACACCAACTGCTTTTGTAGGGGGTTCATTTGCTCGCGAATTTCCACCAGCTCCCTCTCCTCTTCTGGGGTGGGAAGCATAACCGTTGGGGTTGCTTCTCCATTGTAAGGCACGATGCCCCAATCATTGTTGTTGTTGAAAAAGGCGAAGAGAGAATAGTAGTCCTTTTGAGAAATAGGATCGTATTTGTGGTCATGGCAGCGCGCACACTCTAGGGTTAGCCCCATGATCCCTTTTCCAAGGGTATTTGTTCGGTCAGCTACGTATTCAATCCGGTATTCTTCTTCGACTACTCCACCCTCTTGGGTCTGGGGATGGTTGCGGTTGAAGCAGGTGGCGAGTAGTTGATCTTTGGTCGGGTTGGGAAGGAGATCGCCCGCTATTTGCTCGAGTAAAAATTGGTTGTAAGGCATGTTCGTATTGAACTTCCGGATGACCCACTCCCGCCAAGGCCAGGCATTCCGCATTCCGTCGTCTTGATAGCCATGTGTATCTGCATATCGGGCTACATCTAGCCATTCCACGGCAAGCCTTTCTCCATATGCCTCACTTTCCAAGAGTCTATCAATAACCTTCTCAAATGCATTGGGGGAATTATCCGCCAGGAATGCTTCAATTTCGTCTGGCGTAGGAGGAAGGCCTGTCAAGTCTAAGCTTGCACGGCGAAGTAAAGTACTCTTATCTGCTATTGCAGATGGTTCGAGCCCATTTCCTTCAATTTTTTGTAAGATAAAGTGGTCAAGAGGTTGTTGAATCCAAGAGGCATTCTCAACCGTTGGAAGTGCCTCCTGACGTGGGGAGACAAAAGCCCAGTGGGGCTTATACACTGCTCCCTGTTTGATCCACTTGGCAATCAACGCTTTTTCATAGGTACTTAATGCCAAATTGGATTCTGGAGGCGGCATGAGTTCACTGGAATCCTGAGAAATGATTCGTTGAAAAATCTCACTTCTATTTATATTCTTCTGGACAATGGCGTGTTTACCAGGATTTTCCGGTAATTCCGCAAATACATCCTCAGGCAGATCCAAACGGAGACCTGCTTCTCTTTTGTTGGCATCTGGCCCGTGACAGGCAAAGCATCGATCCGAAAGGATCGGCTTGATGTGGTAGTTGAAGTCTACAACTTCGGGAAGAGGGGTATCCAGTTGACCCATGAGTTCCGAACTGGGGTCTTTACAAGCAAATAAAAAGATTAGCAGTAAAAAAAAGAGGGGTATACCTGGATAGAGTCTCATCGTGCTGTAGGGTTGATAGAATAACTCCTTAAGTTACAAAGAGTTTGGAAATAGTAGGGTTCAATTTGTCTCGATTGTCCAGGAATAATTCATACTAAAACAATACGTTACCACGTACACATATCAATGAACCCAGTATATTTTGCCGAGCGGGAATGAAAAAATTTTCAAATTACACTGCAATGAAACATTCACTTGCCATCGGTTATTTTCTACTCGCTATTCTTCCACTAACAGGACAGGTCGAACGAGAAGATCTACACGGAGAATGGCTGACCCGTAATGATGACAGTGCCTATTATCGAGCAGATACCTTAGAACTGTTTCAAAGCGAAAATTACCCTGACCAAACCTACGCCTGTGAGTACGTCAAATGGAAAAAGGGGGAGAAATTTTTTTCCCTCATTCACCTAAAATTTTGTAAAACTCCCCCCACGCAATCAGCGGTCCGGAAAGGAGATGCTATACGATTGAAGCGTACTCCCTATGGGCAGGTAATCCGCCTAACGAGAAGGGGCATTGCCCCAGATCAATTTAAGGTACTCGACTACCGGATTAACAGGCAAAGTGATAGTTCCCAAGTGAGTAAAGTCCTCAGGCTAATGCGGGTAGATGATTTGTCTGAGCAAAAAGTCTATAATTATGTGGAACACTTAATTTCAAAACATTTCCCTCCTAAAGCATCAGATGCTAAGCCGGTAATCATTTTAAATGGATATATTGTCACAGATAAGGATATGCTCAAGGAGATTCGATTAGCAGAGGTAACCAGCATATCTTATGCGACAAAAGAACAATCTACTTCAAGGTATGGAAAACAAGCTCTGTATGGAGTGATAACCATTTCTGTTCCTCCAAAAGTACTCAGGCGCAATTAATAATCCCGTTCCCATGAATAAGCACGATGAACTCCTCGATAAGCAGCAAAAATACCTCTTTCCCAATCATATCCATTACTACTCTCAACCTATGGCATTGGATCGTGGAGAAGGTATGTATGTATGGGACGTAGAAGGGGGGAAATATCTGGACTTCTTTGCGGGAATTCTTACAACCAGTGTAGGACATAGCCGACCAGAAGTAAACAAAGCTGTGAAGGAGCAAACCGAAAAATTGATCCATTCTTCTACCCTATATCCCAATGAAGTGCATATTACCTTAGCGGAGCGCTTAGCAAATCTCGCCCCAGGAGATATTCAAATGTCCTACTTCATGCCTTCTGGTTCTGATGCAGATGAACTAGCTGTAATGATCGCACAGGCATACACGGGAAATCAGGAAGTAGTTGCTTTGCGCCATGGGTATAGTGGAAGATCTATCATGGGAATGAGTTTGACTGGTCAGTCGACCTGGCGAGTTGGAAATATGCAAGTGGCTGGAATCACGCATGCGATAAATCCCTATTGTTATCGTTGTCCATTAAAGATGGAACAATCTACCTGTGGCTATGCTTGTGCAGAGGATGTCAAGGATACCATACAGACCACTACCTCTGGGAAAATAGCGGCTTTTATTGCAGAACCTATACAGGGAGTAGGTGGATTCATTACGCCTCCTAAGGAGTATTTTTCAATAGTGTATGAAATTGTGAAAGAATATGGAGGGCTATTCATAAGTGATGAAGTTCAGACGGGTTTTGGAAGGACCGGTAAGCATTGGTGGGGGATAGAACATTCAAATGTGCAGCCCGATATTATCACGATGGCTAAGGGTATTGCAAATGGTTTTCCTTTAAGTAACACCATGACCCGTCCTGAAATTGCAGAGTCCATTGGTTCAGAAGGCCTTATGATTTCTACTTTTGGGGGAAACCCAGTGGCCTGTGCAGCTTCGGTGGCTGTTCTCGATGTATTAGAAGAACAGGACACACCTAGTAAAGCCCATGTTCTTGGAGATATGTTGAGATCGGGTTTGGATCGATTGAAAGAAAAATATCCAATTATTGGCGATGTACGGGGAAGAGGCCTTATGCAAGGGCTAGAACTGGTACTGGATCGCAAAAGCAAAGAACCAGCTCCACATGCAGCAGCCCATCTGATGGAAGAAGCTAAGGCCGCAGGAGTTCTCATCGGAAAGGGAGGTTTATTTGGGAATGTTCTGCGCATTGCACCTCCCTTGACCGTAGAGGAAGTTCATATTGCAGAAGCCCTAGAAAAATTAGATAAAGCCCTGGATAAGGTTCAACGTAGGGTAGGGATGAATTAAAAATGAGATTTGATGAATCCCGTAAGGGTTTTCATGTCTTGTGGGCCTCCCCACCCTTGATTCGGTCCTAAATCAAGTCAATATATTGAAATGAATCAGGGAATTAAGCGAGGAGAGGCCTTCACAGACCGTTAGTTTAGTTTGGTTTGAATGGGGTAATCGTAGTTTGATAAAAAAATCTTTTGGACGAAAACAGCTGATAAATTGACGAAATTATTACCTGAAGTATATTCCCCAGAAAGAAGGTAAAATAAGCTATGAAAAGTAATAGAGGAAAATAACACGTCGGTTATGCCCTGAATAAGTGGAATACATGGGGGAAGCTAAGGTAAAAGGTATTTTCAAATACGTTAATTATTAGTTTTACATTCCTTTTGCTGGCAAAATAGGAAAATTTCTTTCATCAAAAAAGTGTTTCTCCCCTAGTAAGGCACTAAAGCCGTTTATTTTTCTCTTTACAGGCTTTTTTTCATGAGTAAATCTGTCTGAATTTCAGGTCCCATAGGGAAATCATGTGTCCCGAATTCCTCAAAACCTAAGTGCTTATAAAATTGTATTGCTTTGGGGTTGTGTTCCCAGACTCCTAGCCAAATCACTTTCGCTTGTAACGTTCGGGCAACTTCCAGGGCTTTCTCCATTAAGCGCTTTCCGATTTTTTTCCCTTGATGTGCAGAAAGGAGATAAATGCGTTGAAGTTCTATGGCTTGCTCCATCGGGAAGGCGATTGGATACTTTCCTTTTACGAGTTTGATATACCCGACAGGTAGGTTCCCCTCCCAGGCCATAAAGAAAAAGCTATGGGGATCTTTGAATTCCGTCTTCATTTGTGCGAGGGAGAAAGCCTTGTCCAGATATTCCTGGAAATGCTTGGGATCATTGTCATCGGCAAAAGCTTGATGGAAGCTTTCTCTAGCAAGTCTAGAGAGAGAAGAAATATGTTCGCTGGATACAGGCTGAATGTCTACTGCCATTTATTTGGAATTCAGGTATTATTTTAGAATTAAAAGGTATTTTCCCTAAAGACATCCTAAATTAGGGGATAAAATGTACTATTTTATTCTTTCTTTTTGAGAACAAACCCCTGCTAATTATGAAATTCCACACCTATTTAGTTCTCCTTCTCGTTATAATTGTTGGAGCATGTACCCCTCCTACATCTCAGGCTCTTGAAGAATCTCCTACTTCTACTTATTTAGATTACGCTGGAAAAGCAGATGAATTTACTGGAGGGGTAAAGATGATTCCTATTTCAACTTCTAAGGGAACGTTTAATGTCTGGACCAAAAGGGTGGGCAACAATCCCACCATGAAAGTTCTCCTGTTGCATGGGGGACCAGGTGCTACCCATGAAATTTATGAATGCTTTGATAGTTTTTTTCCCAAGGCAGGGATTGAGTATTACTACTATGACCAGTTGGGTTCCTACTACAGTGACCAACCCGAAGATGGGAGTCTATGGGAATTAGACCGCTTTGTAGAGGAGGTCGAGCAAGTCCGCCAAGCCTTGGGGATGAATGCTGATAATTTTTTCCTCTTTGGGCAGTCATGGGGAGGATTGCTGGGGATGCAATATGCCTTAAAGTATCAAGAGAATATGAAGGGCTTGATCATTTCAAACATGATGGCATCCATTCCCGATTATATGAAGTATGCGGATGAAGTACTAGGGCCAAAAATGGACCCAGAGGTTTACAAAGAGGTAATGGCCTTAGAAGAAGCTGAAGCCTATGATGATCCCAGATACCTCGAACTTGTCACCACGCATTACTATACAGAACACGTACTGCGGCTTCCATTGGAGGATTGGCCGGAACCTGTCAATCGTAGCTTTGGGCATTTAAATCCCAATGTATATGTACCTATGCAGGGGCCAAGTGAGTTTGGGGTTAAAGGAGATGCTACCTTGAAAGACTGGGATGTGAAAGACCGCCTGAAAGAAATAACGGTTCCTACGCTGGTAATCGGGGCCCAATATGATACAATGGACCCAGAACATATGGAGTGGATTTCAACCGAAGTACAAAATGGGCAGTATCACCATTGTCCTAAAGGAAGCCATTTAGCGCAATTCGACGACCAAAAGGTATTTTTTGAAGGGCTCATTCAATTTATCAAGCAAGTAGGAGAAGAAACTGAATAGGCTATTAGGGAGGAAAGCTTCTGGATGTACAGATAGATTTTTACCATGCACACTCCCATTCACGTGGGAAATATGCTTACCCAAGGATCCTTTATGACCACATCCCATATTATACTTAATTAGTATTATACAATTTTATAAATTACATATAACTCGAACATAACCGCTTTTCGTACTCCCTTAAAACCATTCGTTCAGCAAATTAAAACGGAATGGCTTATCAGAAGGTATTGGGGATAATTTTACTCTGGACTTTGCTTTTTCTTGGAATTATGATTGGGGTGAATGTTGGGGTTGATCTAGATAATTCCCTCCGAAGGAATCGAGAAAAAAAGATTGCCAAATGGTTATTTAGTAAGAAAAATGTTGCCAATCTCAAAGAGGTCAACGAACGCCTGATTCACAAAATACTCATTTCCCAAGGGAAGCAGGTAGATTGTATCGTTCTCGGCTCTTCAAGAGGGCTGCAAATTAATCAGTCCTTATTCGAAAATCAGCCTTTTTACAACTATTCGATGAAAGGGGCAAGTATTCAGGACTTTTTTTCGCTTACCTACTTGTTACAGGAAAACTGCGCTCTGCCAGAAAAAGTAATACTCGTAGCGGACCCATGGCTATTCAATACAAACAACCAATTGACAGATTGGGCGATACTTTCGGATTCCTATCAGCAATTTGCTCAGCAGCTTGCTGTGGAACCCTTTTATGCGCCATCATGGGAGCAGCCTCCAGTGGATTACAGGAAAATTTGGAGCTTTACCTATTTATCTAGAAACCTGGGATCTCTCATGAAAAATGAATTCCCCTGGGTCTATCCTACTTATGAGACAGATTTATCTGCACCGATAAAGCATTGTGATGGGAGTTTGATTTATCCCGCCGAGGTGAGGGAATCTTCAATCAAAGAAATTTTTGCCCGTGCTGAGCGAATGGCCTACGGGCCTTCTATTCTATCGCTAGGGGACTACGATGATTTAGATAAGCCGTTGCAGAAACACTTCCTAGCCTTAATCCGGTACTATGAAGAACAAAATATAGAAGTTCTACTCTATCTCCCACCTTTTAACCCCATCGTTTGGGGAACTATCCAAAACAACCCCAATTACCGATCAGTACTCAAGGCAGAGCGGTATTATAAGCGATTTGCAGCTAAAAATGGGTTGCTATTGATGGGGTCTTATAACCCTCATAATATGTATCTAAATCCAGAAGACTTTTATGATGGGATGCATTTGTCAAGAGAGTCCACGCAAAAATTCTTTCTACATGGAGTCTCTTCCAGAAGTTCTGGAAGCTTATTGTCTATGATAGATTAGGTATAAGGAAGTATTCTATCGCCTAGCTTTTTACTCACTTTTCAAGAAGCTAGGTAAGCCTACAAAGATGTCTTTCCACAAATCTTTTGCCTCAAAGTAAGCTTCAGGATTTAGGCTTGACCCTAGAGAGAGGGTACTGTCATTTACCACATAGGCTTTTACCTCAATGGGAACAGAAGCTGTTTGGATTTGTAGGGTGTACAAGCTAGGAGTCCCAGATGTTTGATCGATAAAGGTACTTCCCTTCATACTACTGATACGGTTTAGGTACCGATTTACCTTTGTAACATCTAGCTCGGTAGAGTCGGGGAGTAGCCAAGTATTGTTAAGGCCACGTAGCATTTGGAAAGAGCTGTCGCCTGGATAGGTAAAATTCAGCGCACTCCAATTGCTGTTTGGCCCCTTTATCAAGGTCTTATCTCGCCATTCATTTACTTCTTTTTCAAAGTTTGAGCGTACATATCCTTCGACCAAGTAGGTATTGTTATCTCCTTCTGGGCGAGCATAGGTGGTCATCCCGGTTTGTTGGTATTGGAAGCGACCTAAAAGAATATTTGATAAAGTTTCTCCTCCTCCCAGCAGTTCAACCCTTACCCCCGCGCTATCATTTACGCCATACTCTGACCAGCCTGATTCCCGTGTAGAAACCAATTGGGTTGCAGTAAGGCCTTGAAGGGCCGATAGGGCTGTATTAACCTGGCTGTTTGCAGCTGTAAAGGAGGTTCCCCCTGGAGTTCCCACCTTCCAGGTAGGACCCTCTTTTTTCAATTCTAGGTCTTCTTTGCCTTCGGGGAGGGCAATCCGTATTTGGTCAACCTTGGAAGTATCTACCAAAACTAACTCTTTGGTGAAAGAGGCATTCCCTTTCCGATCAAACGCCCAGGAGCCAACGTATAGCAGGGCCAGCAAGCCCAATAGAATACTCAGCTGTCGGTTGTTGAATCTTCTAAACATGGTAAACTATTTTTTTCTTCAGGTGAATTGATGGAAAATCTAATTTAACTTAGAATAGCCCTTTGGGTGTTGGATAGCAGGATAAGCCAGGGCCTGTCCCTAGGAATAATCCTCCTGCATCCAGCGCACCCGCTGGCTCTTCCGCTTTTGTGCCCGAAAAATACCAACACCTATTACAATCAGCAGAGGCAAAAGAAATACTCCGTACTTTACCAGATTCCGGGTGGAGTCATCTAGCTGCTTTTCGATGAGTCTGCTTTCCACTGAGCGTGTACGCAGTTCAATCAGTCCTGTATCATCTGTAAGCCAGTCAATGGCATTGACCAATAGATTTAGGTTATTAGGTGCAATTCCCCCCTGTCCTTGACCAACAGCAAAATCTCCGTCTCCTATAACGATCATTTTGGTTTCTGCCTCTCCTCCTAATTTTCCTTCCAGCCATACCGCTACGGGTTGGGGTCCTTCAGGAAAGTCTCGTTCAGTCCATTCTTTCTGTACATCAATCATGGTGGGAGAAGGCTGACTTCCAGTTAGCTCGGAGGTGTAAGCCAAAACTCCTGAGCGCACCGTAGTGTCTTTGGGGCTTACCTGAACGGGGCTTACAAAGACCATATTCACTGCTTCAAGCCCCTGTGTTACAGGATGCTCTTCGTAGTTCGTGATCAAGGGCATGTAGGGAAATTCAATGGCTCTTTGTAATACGCCAAACGCTGTTTGCTGAGGGATACCCACTTGGCCACATTGGGCATCAATCAGGAAGGTAGGAGGCATGACTACGCCTTTATCTCCCAACCAAGCTTCTAAGCCTGTTGTGTACTCAGCCATAAATTGCTGTTGTCCCATTTGTTTCCCCACCCTGTTAACCCCCAGAAAGAGCCTTCCTCCAGAAGACAGAAAGAGTTCTAATTCAGCGAGGTGTTCCGCGCGGAAGGAATCGGAGGGAGCTACAACGACAAGGGTTTTGAACTCAGACCATCCCCCGGGTTTACTGAGTGAAACGGTATCCACCTCATATAGCGTACTGAGTTCTTGAACGATCTGTCCCATTTGCTGTAGGCCAGGTTCTCCATGACCCTGAACGAATCCGACTTTTGGCTTCTCTTTCGCCGCCAGCTTTTTAATGCTCCGAGAGAGGTTATACTCCATTTGTGCCCCATCCCCAACAAAGGGAATGACCTCTTGTTGGCTTCCCAACTTAACTACAGCACCCATATAGGCCCGCATTTGCTCTGACTTGTCCCGCTCGCGGACTTGTAGCAGGAGGGGAGAGATTCCCTGTTGTTGGCTGCGTTGCTCTGCCGCTTCATCTTCATTGGGGTTGATAAACTCAAAAACCACATTGCGATCTGAGCGACTTTGGTATTCGTAGAGCATATCTTGGAAATCGCGGCGGATCGTTCCTACACTTGCTGGAAGGTTCTCCGAAAAATGAGCCGTTACGGTCACCGGGTCTTCCAATTCTTCCAAAATATTTCGGGTAGTGTTGCTCAAAGTGTATCGTTTGTCGGCTGTGAAATCCAGTCGGAAATAGTACGAGTACACCAGTAAGTTGATCAGTATGAAAATCCCTATAAACAATAGGGCACGGGTATTTACGATGGTATGTGTCAGTTTCATATCAAGAAATAATATTTCTCTTAGAGAGCTGCATTTCTGCCAAAATTAATCCCAATAATGCAATAGATACAAAGTAGAGCGTATCGCGCAAATCAATCACACCCCTTTCGAAAGAAGCATAATGGGTAAACATGCTGAGGTAATTCAGGACTTCCCCTAACAGTCCCCCACTGTTGCCACCGATCACTCCAAATCCAATAAAGAATACCATTCCTACCAGAAGGGTAAGGAGAAAGGCTACAATCTGATTATCTGTCAAGCTACTTATGTAGAGTCCAATTCCCAGGTAAGCAGCACTTAGCAGCGTTAACCCGAGGTAGCCACACCAAACTGCTCCGTGGTCCACGGGACCCAACCAAGCTATGACGAAGTAGTAGGGAAAGGTAAATGCCAAGGCTATGACGATTAGCAACAATCCAGCAAGAAATTTCCCGCTCACTACTTGCCAATCACTTACGGAGCGGGTCAATAGGGTCTCCAGTGTCCCGTTTTTTCGTTCCTCTGCAATCATACGCATCGTAATGGCTGGTACGAAGAGGAAGATGGCAATTAACGCATGGATAAAAAATGTACGCATGTCTGCTTGATTGCTTAAAAAAACGTCTGAAGCCAAGAAGCCATAGATCCAGGTGAAGAAACCGCTGATGAGTAGGAAAGCGGCTAGGAGTATATAGGCAATCAGCGAGTCGAAAAATGTTCGAAGTTCTCTCCGGGCTATTGTCCATGTATTTTTCATAGATGTATGCGTTCTAGGTTGAGAATTTGGTAGTGAATGAGTATGTATTTCTCATCTGTCCTCTCTCTTCTCGAGGTTAATTCAAGGTTAGTTGACGAAATATGTCTTCCAGACGCGTTTCTATAGGGGTCATTTCTGTAAGGACCCACTTGTTTTCCACACAGAGGTGGAAGATGGCCTCTCTAGCTGACATACTCTCTTTGGTTACGAGTTCAAAGCGCGAGGGGTCTGAAGCTAAGGGGTCTACGGAAGCGACCTGAGCAAGCGCTAGTAGTTTTTCGAATAGGTCATCTGGGTTAGGGGCTTTGATTTGTACTTTGAGTACTTCCTGACCCTGTGCCTGATTCCTTAGGGCATCTGCACTACCGTCAGCGACTATTTTTCCCTGATTGATGATCATGATCCTATCGCAGGTCGCTTCTACCTCAGGGAGAATGTGTGTACTGAGGATAACAGTCTTTTCTGTCCCTATCTCTTTAATAAGGTTTCTGATTTCAACGATTTGGTTGGGGTCCAATCCTGTAGTGGGTTCATCCAGAATCAAAATCTCTGGATCGTGAATCAAAGCTTGGGCAAGACCCACACGTTGTCTATACCCTTTGGATAGCTCTCCTATTTTCTTATGTTTTTCTCGGTTCAAACCGCATCTACTGACAATAGATCGCATCCTGGCGGGTAATTCCCCTTTACCCATTCCCTGCATGTAAGCCACAAACTCCAGGTATTCCATAACAGGCATATCCAGGTATAGGGGATTGTTTTCAGGGAGGTATCCTATGTGTCGTTTAATTGCTTCAGGAAATTTATATATATCTTTTCCTCCAATTTCTACCTCTCCTTGGGTAGGGGCCATGTAGCAGGTCAAAATCTTCATGGTAGTGGTTTTCCCTGCACCATTGGGGCCTAGAAAGCCTACAATTTCTCCGGTTTTTACCTCAAAAGAGATGTTGTCTACCGCCAGTTGCGGTCCGTAGGCCTTGGTTAAGTTATTTACCTTAATATCCATCGGTCGGCAAAAGGATTAGGAAGTTAGCAGCCTTGTTTTTTCGGTGAGCAAAACTAGAAGTTTCCCATGAATTTGTCAAGGTCTGATTTTTACAAGAAAAAAGTAGAAAGCTGTAAAAGTCATAGCAAGCAGTGACTTTGAACAGTGTCAAAGTTAGGGGCGGACGGTAGCTTGGGACATAGATACTAACAAATAACCCTCAAGGCTATGCAAAAACATATTTTATTTCCCACCGACTTTTCTGAGACTTCTCATAATGCCTTTTCCTATGCATTGGAAATAGCAGCGCAATTCAATGGAAAAATCACCTTGCTCCACGTTCAGTATGAGTCACCCATAGCTACTCAATTCATTCCAACAGAGTTTATCAAGGGCCTGAAAGAGAAGCGAGTAGAGTCGGCTAAGCGTGTACTGGACCAATACAAGCAAGAGGCACGAAAATATGTTGGAGAGGGAGCTCTTACCCTGGAGAGTCAGATTTCAGAAGGGAAAGTTTTACAGAAAATCAAAGAATTTTGCCAAACCCAAAAACCGGACCTCATCATCATGGGGACGGATGGCTACAAAAGCGTGAATGAATCCATTAGGGGAAGTATTACAACCAACCTGATTGCACAGACTGAAATCCCCGTTATGGCCATACCTCATGCGCGTACCTTTGCCCCACTCAAAAACCTAGTCTATGCACTAGACCCCGTACATATAGATTATGTCCTAATAGATCGACTGCTAGAATATTGTGATGTATTGAATGCAAAATTGACCTGTTTGTATGTCGTTCGAAGCGAAGACGACGAGAGTAGTAAAAGGATGGTTATCAATGAGCGGCTCTTTCTGATGGAACAACAAGGCAAGCTTTCGGTTGCTATGTTGCAGCAGCAAGAGGTAATTGAGGGCATAAATGCTTATATGTGTGATCATCGCACAGATCTATTGGTGATGTCAACACATAATAAGGATGTAGGTACCCCTTTTTCGAAGAGTATCACGAATGAAATGGTATTGTATACAGAGGTACCCGTTATGGTTTTTCACACACGGGTTCAGCCGATTGAGGCTCAGTCTGTCCAGTAATCGACAACCAGGACATCTTCTAAGTAAGGCCCCAGGGTCTCTCCAAACGCTTTATGATCTGGGTGGGGTAGATAGATTGCCCTACCTTCCTCATCATCAAAACTTAGGAAAAAGCAATGGGTAAATCCTTTATCTAATCCTTCTGGACTGTTATTCGTCCCCCATTCGAAGCCTTTGATTTCGGGAATCTTTGCGGGAAGTTCATTGAAGGCAGCTTCAACCTTGGCAATATCTTCTGGACTTGCACTTTCCTTGAACTTGAAAAGTACGACATGACGAAGCTGTCGCTTGTCTGAATCGGTTTGTCGAAGGGTTGATTCCCCTTCTTCGAAATGTGCTTGCTCAACTTCGGGGTTTTGCGTACCACTACTTTGGGTACAACCCACCATAAGAAGTGCGGCAGCAGCAATAGATAATAGGTAGTTCATAAAATTTGGTAGTTTGAGTTTTGGATCAGGAATGAATTATGCTAGCATGTCCAATTCTATCAACCGTTTCTCCTCCGCAGATACAGAGCCTATTCCCAGAAACCCTCCCGATGCCTCGGCTACTTCTTTTGCCAGACTTCTCCAACTGGCTTTTAGGTGTTGGGAAAATTCAACATCCATAGAACTCAGTATGGGACTTAAAGAAGAGAGCGTTTGACTTAGGGTAGTCTCACCTTCCTCAGGAGTCCATTTGTCTAGAAAATGGGAGAGATTATCTTGGAAAGAGTCCTTCACCAGGGTGTAATAAGCATTTAACATAGGGTCTGATGTAAACGTCCTGTAGGTAACAACTTTACTAGCCCAAGTCTTTTCCGATTTATCAATTTTTTTGTCAGCACCCGCAATCAATACGGTAATGCAAGCAGGAGCAGCAACAAGAGCAGCGCGTTCAGCTTCAGTTAAATTTGCCAGAAAATCCATATAAAGAGGTAATTTAGAAGTCGCTAAAGTAAATAGATTATTTTGTTTCCCATAGGGATTCTAGTATTTTCTGGAAGCGAAGACAAGTACATTTTGCGTGCTATTTCCTTTTGTAAATACAGATTTCATGAAAGGAAAAATACATCTTAGTTATGTACCCTTACTCAGCCGTCGAATACCCCGATTTTTCACCTGTACAGGAATTGCTTGAGGAATGAAATTTGTGTAAAGATTCTGGTTATCAACTTATACACTTTATGAGGTATTTTATTTCCTGTTGTTGGATGATGCTTTTGGGCCTCATAGGGCTGAAGGGTCAAGGGATTGTGAATTCTTATGAACCTGGAGAGCTCATCATCCAGTACGAGCCTATAGCAGCGAGCAGGCAGTCCATAGCGGGAGATGCAATCCTTCAAGAACACAATCGTTTTGTGGGAGTGCTCCAACAATCGTTGAAAACTTACATAGAAAATATCGGGCCCGTCTTCTCTTCTGTGGTAGATCGGATGGTCGAGGAGAATATGACGGAATCTCAAGTACTCCTTCAGACCCAGGAGCGAAATGCCACTAAGAGACAGATTTCTTTGAGCACGGTTTCCCCCTCTGAATCCTATAATTTTTCTAGGACGTTGAGAGTTTATGTAGATGAAGAAGAATTACCAGAGATTTGGGAGCAATTGAAGGGAAACGGAGAAGCTTGGGAAGCGCTAGGATATAGGATCACAGATGTTTCCTTGAACACTAAGCTCTTCCTAACTTCTGAGCCCAACGATCCCCTTTTTAACTCTCAATATGCACATGCCTTGACTGGGGCTGCAACTGCATGGGCTCGGGAGAGGGGGAATGCTGATGTGGTAATTGGTGTAATAGATTCTGGGATTGACCTGAATCACGAAGATTTGGTAGACAACATCTTGCCTGGTCGAGACTTTGTGGAACGCAGAAACCTAGCAGCTTGGGAGAGAGTGGAAGGCGAAGACTATTCTACAATCGACAACGATCCCTCGGATTTTGTTGGTCATGGAACCCATGTTTCAGGGGTAATTGCAGCCAAAAGTGAAAACAACAAAGGCTTGAGTGGGGTTTGCCCAGAATGTAAAATTATGCCCCTTCGGACTTTCGCTGCGGTCAATATAGAACTTGATCGAGGCAATGGAAGAATAGATACCGTTCAAGACTCACAATCGAACTCTGTAGAGTTTTCTGAGGCGTTGATTTATGCAGTTGAGAATGGAGTCGACATTGTAAACATGAGCTTTTCATCTGGCTCTGAAACGCTTGGAGCGATTTTTCTCAATTCTATGCGTTTTGCAGAAGATAATGGGGTTCTTATGGTTGCTAGTGCAGGAAATGAGGGAACTTCTGTGAGGCAATTTCCCAGTTCGTACGACCCCATAATGGCAGTAGCTAGTACGGACGATCAAGACCGCAGGTCTGTTTTTTCCAACTATGGGGATTGGATAGATGTATCCGCCCCGGGAGATAGGGTGATCAGTACAGGTCCAGTACTTCAGGAAGGTGCAGAAGTGATGCTGACAGAAATATTGATAGAGGACCTCCGCGTTCAGGGGAATTCCTTTAATTTTTCTGGCTTTACGAACGGAAGTCCTATTATGGGAGAGCTAAGTTTTGTGGGTTTTGCCACTGAGGCAGATGTGAGTAATCCCGCATATGACTGGGAACTGATGGGTAAGATTGCATTGATTGAAAGAGGGGATATTGGGTTTCGTGAAAAAGTAGAACGGGTAAAATCCTTTGGGGCTATTGGGGCAGTTATTTTTAACAACGAACCTGGGGCCTTCGGGGGTACTTTGTTGAATGAGCAACAAGATCCTATTCCTGCCTTGGCCATTTCTCAGGAGGATGGTCAGGAATTACTCACTCGCATTGAAAACGCTGCAACAGGAAAGCTCGCGAGTGTCCAGAATGAAGTACTGGAAAATTATGGATTGGTGACGGGTACCTCCTTCTCTGCTCCCTACGTAGTGGGTATGGCAGGATTGATACTTGCCCATGACCCTAGCCTAACGCCAGAGGAAATCAGGGCCAAAATTCTGGAATCTGTAGATAGTATTGATGGGATAAATCCAGGCTTTGAGGGACAATTGGGGACTGGGCGCGTTAATTTAGCCAAATTATTCTCAGAAGAAATCCCCACTTCTCGGGAAGAAGTTCTTCCCAACGCAACCATAGGGATGTTTCCCAATCCTACGGCGGATCAACTCACTTTAGCAATCCCCCAAGGGTTAACCCTACTTGGTATTAGGGTTTTGAATTCTTTAGGACAAACCGTGATCCGGGTAGAGGTTGAATCGCTAAACAGCCTTCGGAGTCCTACACTAGATTTATCCCAACTCCCTTCTGGTTGGTACATTTTACAAGGAGAGACAAGCCAAGGACTTTGGAATGGGAGGGTGCTCAAAAAATAAGTTCCTACTAACGTAAATGGTTTTGGGAAGTGCTCAAGTCCTAGTAACGCTTCGTATAGCAAATGCTTATTCCTCTATTCTCCGAATATGTTTCTCCCCAATGCTGAATGCTCCCTTGATATTAGGGCTTCCTTTGTAAGATATAGAGGACTCTCCAATAATCTTATAGGTCAGACCTCTTGTAGCATAGACTCGTATGTCAGAATCTCCCAAAGATCGGATTCGACATTCTCGAGCTTTTAAATTTGAGGCTTCAATTTTTCCGTCTCCCAAGACTTTCCAGATTTGTCTGCGTGCCTCACCTGTGCCCATGTGTATCTTGCCATCCCCTATAATGGATGCTTTGAGTTGATCCACTTTCCAGGACGAAAATTGAGCTTCAGAGTCTCCCACCAGGGAAATGGAAAACGCTTCCCCTTGAATAGGGCCTCTACAATGGAAACTTCCATCTCCTCGCATGCTTACCTGATTCAGATCTTTATATGTCAGGAATACCTTTACCCGTACATTGCGGAACTTTTTCCAGGAATTGCTGCTCTGAACGATCTTATCGGTATTTGCTCCCCGTAAAAACACTTCGAGTTTTTTCCCTTTCTGCTGAACGATTACGTCTTCGATAGGCCAATTTTTTGTGGAGATAAAAATTTTGGATTCATCAGATTCGTCTAATTCTACATCAATGTAGGGATGAACAATAAGTTTCTCGTAAGGTTCAAGTTTTCTTTCTTCTACTTCTTGCCCAAAAACAGGGAAAAAGATCACGGATAGAATGGAGAGTATGGATAATTTCATAGGAAGGGTGCGTTAAGTATTTGTAAGTAAGAGACCCGTTTGGGCTTGAGGGTTGCATTCTTTTGGAATTATTTTTGAATAAGGGGAGAACGGATAAAAAAACCATCCCAAAAAACGGGATGGTATAGGTGTATATTCGGGTATTCGAGAAAACCGGATGGACTAAGGAAGGATCAGGGTCTCGGTCTGTGTTTGGTTTCCGATTGTGATTTTCAGGGAGTAGGTTCCCGCAGGGAGACGCTTGAGGTCTAGCTCTACTACTTCCATTTCTGTCGATAAGAATTGAGAAGCATATCTGATGTGCTCTGCTTTGTCAAGAATCTGGATTTTCACATCTGTTTG